>JBCCLI010000001.1:0-59262 GCA_039026975.1 Bacteroidota bacterium
AGGGAAGCAGAAAATCCAGTAACATTCAGCACCTCTTTAACCTGACTTAGGGGAAGCGCTTTTTCGCAGGCAAAGAGTTGGAGATTTTCATAGGCAGAAAGCTCTTGATAGAATCCTACCCCCTGTAAGAGTAAGCCTGGCTGAACAATATGGGTAATCTCTCCGGACTGAAGTGGTTGGATCCTGGAAAGAAGGGAGGTAAGAGTAGTTTTACCCGAGCCGTTCTCGCCAATCAGTCCATATATTTTTCCTGCTTTCAGGACAAAGCTGGCATCCTCAAAAATGACTTTATCAGCATATGAATGGCCAATGTTGTGAACTCTTATATCCAAATTTTTGGGCTATGAGATAGGGCTTATTAATCAGTTAGATTAATTCTGTAAAGCTAACCGCTAGAGGGAAATTAAGTTTTTGTATTAAAGTCCGGATCAGTAATTCTAATTTGAACGCAGCTAAGGAATCGACTACTAGGAGGCTTTAAGCACAAATCTTCTCAACCTCAACAACTACTCCATTCTCAAATTTTATTCGCAGAGTTCCATCTTCCCAAGCTAAGAAGCTCCCACGCTGGCCTAGATAGTACTTTATAGTACAATTACCATCTTCACAGTCTTCCCAATTTGAATTTCCAGCTAGTGAATTGCTTCCAAGAATGAGTTTAATATCAGCAACAGAGGTTCCCCTCCAATTCATAATTTCTTAGAAGACTATTGACCATTTTCCATCTTTTCCCATATCTTCTTCTCCTTCACTCTAGTGTCCCCATTCATGTGCATCAAAAGGGCTTCTACAATAAGTAACTAAAGCAAGAAAAGAGTCCATTATAAGGAGGTAGTACAGGATGTACTTCATTTATTAATGAAAAGTCGATTTATCTAAATCTAGTTTAGGCTAGAACTGGTATCTATTTATGATAAACTAAACCACTTCCTCACGGTCCATTCTATGGCCATAAAGGCCAGGAGGAGCACCATCAGCCATTCCAGATGATCAAAGGAGACACGTGTTTCTTTGAAGGCAGACTTGGGAACCAGATTAGGGATGGCATTTAGCTTTTCCGGCAGGGAGGCTAAATCTTTAGCATAGATAAATTCTCCCCCTGTCCGTAAGGCTATCTGCTGCATGAGGTCTTTATCTGCTTGGAGGGCATAATGCTCCACGTTAGATTTTCCTACAGAAAACTGTCCCCTGTCTGTACCTACTCTCACATTATTTTTTCTCCCTTCCGCTACATAGGTGTAAGTCCCTTCTGCTAGGCCATTTTGTTCCAGAAAGTATTGGGCAGGATTCACCTCATTGAGAAATAGTTCTTCTTCCGTCCCATCTGGAATCTGTAGGGTCATTTTTATCTCAACCCCATCTAAAGGATTATAGCTATCATCATAAGCCTGCCCTTTAAATATAGCCGGCTCGTCCCCAGAGAATAGTTTCTTGGATGGCCTCACACTGAATTTTTTCCTGTCGTCATCTGCCATGAGCCACTTCACGTTATTGAATAGCCACTCATCAAAGAGATCAAAATTCTCTATCTCCAGGAAGCTATGAGAACGCATACGCCAGAAATTCTCTCCCAGGAAGGTCATATTCTTCTTGCCCAACTGATTTTGGAGGGCATATACAGGATAATCCAGTACAATGTTTTTAATCTTAGCGGTAGCCATCACCTCCGCATTTCCCCTGGCAATCCATTCAGAACGATTCTGGTAGAGGGGAGGGGCAGAATTAGCCCATTTTAACCAGGTATCATTAAAGGTGTAAGTAGAATGTCGCTGATAGGCAGGGAGAAACTGCATGGTAATTTCTTCTCTTCTGGGAGAAATAGAAGTAGGGACCAAGGCCATATGATCCATAACAGGCCGCAGGGTTCTCAGGTCTGTAAATGCCCCTACAAAGCACATAAAGGGCTTATTCTCTTCCTTAATAGATTGGAGAATTTGGCTTACCCAAAACCTATCAGCTGTACTTTGGGGATAATTATGAAGAATTAACAGATTAGCTTCTGAGATGGCTTCCCGAGTAGGCTTTTCATAGTAAGTCCCAGGTTCTCTTAAGACAAACTCCATCAGCTCGTACCTATCCTCTCGCTCAAAGGCCTTCTTGATAGCACCTATGTCTGGATGGGGTGATCCTCCAAACAAGGCAATTTTTACCCTTGTCTCCAGTACATCTATAAATATGCTCCTACTGTTATTACGGTAGGTAATTTCATCCGCCAGTCTACTCACCCTAATTTCATATCTCTGAAGACCTATTTCTTCTGGCTTAACAGAGAATTTCACTTCCCCTTGAAGTTGGTTAGCACCCAGGTTTAGCCTCTTAGTATCAAGCACCTTTTTTCCCTGTGATAGGCTCACCTGTAGGGGCGCACGATCAAAGCCATCTACGGCTATTCTTACCTGGATAGGCATTTCACTCTCCAAATACCCTATTTCATTGTATAAGACTTCCTTAATATAGACATCAAGCTGAGGGGTAGTATCTCCTAGCAGGACAGTATATACAGGCTGAGTAAAATTCTGGGCTTCATATAGCGGATTTTTACCAGCAGTGGTGATCCCATCAGAAATCATGACTACGGCCCCCAGGTTCTGGTTTTGGTAGAGCTTTCTCACCTCTGATAAAGCTTTAGCAGCATTAGTACCTGTACGGTTAAAGGAAAGGGAGTCTGTAGAAATATCTGGAATCAGATCTTCTGCAAAGCCAAAAACACCTAAGTCTACTTGCTCATTTTGTAAGCCAGCTAAAAACTGGGTTAAGAGGGAAGGATATTCCTCTTTCACAAAGGAGGAATCCTTTTGAATAACCAGACTTTCAGATACATCTTGAACCACAGCTATGATGGGCGCATAAGTGATTTTATTGAGGTAATTGATGAGCGGCTGAAGCAGCAAGGCTGTTATGATACTCAGTAACAGAAACCTGATAGTGCTTAGCCCTATCTGCCATGGTCTTGACAGAAATTCTCTAGAATCCTTGTATAAAAACCAGGTAATAATGCCGGCAATCAGCAAAATGGGAATTAACCAGAGCGGGGAGTATCCAAATGTTAATTTCATGTATTAAGCTGAGCTTATGTTTGTGTGCGCCTCCCAGCCTCTCGGCTTTAGGCCATAACCATTCCTCCATCTACATTAAAGACTTGGCCGGTTATATAGGAAGACATATCAGAGGCTAGAAAAACACATAGGTCTGCCACATCCTGCGTACTTCCGGCACGCTTAAGAGGTATACCCTCTAACCAAGAATTTAGTTCTTTTTCAGGTAGACTTTTAGTCATCTCAGTAGCTATAAAACCAGGCGCTACTACATTAGCACGAATATTTCGGGAACCATATTCTCTTGCAATAGATTTTGTGTATCCTATCATCCCTGCCTTGGAAGCGGCATAGTTAGCCTGACCTGCATTCCCTTGTAATCCCACAACAGAGCTCATGTTGATGAAACAACCACTTCTCTGCTTTAGCATAATTCTCTCTACCGCCTTAGTAGTGTAGAAAATGCTATTCAGGTTGGTTTCTATCACTTTGGTCCATTGCTCTTGACTCATTCTCATATGAAGGGTATCAGCCGTGATCCCTGCATTATTTACCACTATATCTATTTTACCTGCCTTCTCTTTTAAATCTTCCACTAACTGCTTAGTGGCATCAAAGTCAGCAGCATCTGACTGGTAACTGTACACTTTCTGTCCTTTCGCTTCAATCTCTTCTACCAGGCTTTCCGCTTTTTCTACAGAAGACCTAAAAGTAAAAGCTATGGTAGCGCCCTGATCTGCAAAAGTCAGCGCTATAGTCCTTCCTATCCCTCTGGTAGCTCCCGTAACTAAGGCTACTTTATCAGCAAGTAAGTTCATAGTATCCGTTAAAAGATGTGTGGTCAAAATAAGGCCTCAAATATAGAAAAAGTCCTCTGTGGGAAAAATTTCTGTTTGCTAGATGAAAGACTTATCCCTACAAACATCAGGAAGATTCCGTAGTATGCGCATTTTGGAGACAAGACCATATCAGATCAAAGTCCTCCCAGTCCTCTCTTTTTAGGGTAATTATTTGGTCCAGGAAGGTAAGGGAGATCCTATCCCCTTCATGACGAGCGTTAGCATATCTAAGGGGGAAAACATGATTATGTGGCTGGTACTGGATTTCATAGAGAGAAATGAGGGAGAAATGAGACTCCAGGAAGAAGATCTCCGCATAGGTACGCTTGAGCTTAGCGTAGGCAAACACATTTCCCAGTCCCATAGCTGATAAGGCCCCAATAAGCCCCAGCCAAAGAATGCTTTGTCCTGAAGCTACCCGTATGATGATGGCCAGCATGAGCACAAAAAAGAAGATCCCATAATAATAGATCGCAAATTCCTGCAACATCCAGAGTTTATTGCGGTGGGAAGGAAAATGCTTAGATCTAAAACGGGTCATCTATGTATACATTAACTTATTCAAAATGGGTAGGTATCTCTCTTATACCCTGAAGCCACACTTTTGTTGGCATGCGTTTACGACCTGCCAACTGTAATTCAGTTATTTCCAGCCACCCGTCTGCTGCCTTTACAAACAGCTGGTCTTGCAGCACCTTAATCATTCCGGTCTCTCCTTCTTCCTTTAACTCTGACAGTTTACTGAAGAATATTTTCAGCTGATTTCCCTCCAAGGTAGTCCATGCGGTAGGAAAAGGAGATAGTCCTCTTATAAAATGATAGATTTTTTCTGAAGATTGGTCCCAAATAATTCTACAGTCCTCTTTAAAGATTTTGGGAGCATGATGCTTGAATAGGGAATCATCCTGCTGCTTAGGAGCTAATTTTCCTGAGGCTATTCCTTCTATGGTTCTCATGACTAATCCGGCACCTTTCACCATCATCTCATCATGTAGGTCTCCCGCAGTCCATTCTAAGGGAATTTCCATAGACTCTTGTAGGAGAATATTCCCGGTATCTATTTGCTTATCTATGAAAAAAGTAGTCATGCCTGTCTGGCGTTCCCCGTTGATTAGCACCCAATTTATAGGGGCTGCTCCTCTGTAGTCAGGCAGTAGGGCTGCATGTAGGTTGAAGGTGCCTATCTTAGGGAGTTCCCATACCATCTGCGGGAGCATCCTAAAAGCTACTACCACCATGAAGTCTGCCTCCAACGCTTTCATAGCCTCCACAAAGTCAGGGTTCCTCAGTTTGACGGGTTGAAATACTGCCAAGTCCTCCGCCTCCGCATATTTTTTCACGGGAGAACTTTGTAGCTTTCTCCCCCTTCCGGCAGGTTTATCAGGTGCAGTGACCACTCCTACTACCTCATGATCAGACTCCTGAATGGCTGTTAGCGTAGGAACAGCAAAGTCAGGCGTTCCCATGAAAATAATTCGCATGCTCAAAGCTACTGACGGAAACTTCTTCTCACAAGTTTTGACGCTTTCTCTCTAAATATTGGTTACTTGCGGCATGATACAACCATATTCGCTAGCAATGTCCAAAGAGGAACTAGCTAATAGCCTAACACATGGAGTAGGCATTCTACTGGGTCTCATTGCTATTCCATTTCTTGGAGCTAAGGCTATCATTGTAGGGAACCTACCTGCTATTATAGGCGCAGGTCTATTTGGACTGGGATTTATGATGGTGTTTGGCTTCTCCACTCTCTACCACAGCATAGTTCAGCCTGATATTAAACAGGTATTTCGTATCCTGGATCATATTGCTATTTACTTTATGATAGCGGGTTCCTACACCCCATTCATTCTATTATACATGCCCAGCACCTCAGGCTATAGCATCCTGGCTGCTCAATGGGTCCTCACCCTGGCAGGTACCGTTTTTAAAATCTTTCTTATAGGAAGATATAAGTGGTTCTCCACCATCGTTTATCTGGCTATGGGCTGGATGATTGTGTTGGTCATTGTTCCTTTTATCAACAGCATCCCGGCCCTTTCCCTTTGGCTCATTGTATCAGGAGGTATCCTATACACAGTAGGAGTGGTATTTTATAAATGGTACAGCCTCCCTTATCACCACGCCATTTGGCATGTATTTGTGCTGGCAGCCAGTATCTGCCATTTTATAGCAGTTTGGATAGCCGTGAAGTGAGGCAGAACCTTGAATTAGCCTGGGCTCAATAAAAATTGAGATAAAGAGAAGACCGTTATTTCCTACTGCATGCTACTACCTATATCATCCAATTGTTGTTGGATACCCTGTACTATGGGTTCATAGATGGCTGGTTTTATTTCAGCAAGACTCTGATAAGCTGCTAAGGCCTGCTGATAGGTTTCAGAAGCTTTTTCCTTATTTTTCATTTGCAGGTAAATTTCTCCCAACTCCTGAAGTTTTTTGGCTAGGTTTTCTTCTAGGGAGGAGGCCTCTGAGCTACCACTTCTTGTAGCTGTAGGAGGGACTTCCTTGGGTTGACTTTCCCATTTTTTCTTAGCTGCATTCAGTTGAGTCTGGGCTTTCTTTACGGCAGCTCCGTACTTGCTAGGATTATCACTAGCTAGCTCTTGGCGGTAGGCCAGTGCTTTTTCATACCCACTTACAGATTCTCCATACTTCTTCAATTTATAATTGGTAGCTCCTATATTGTAGTAAGCAGTTGCAGCAGAAGAGGCATAGTTTTCAGGCTCTGTTTCTGCTAAACGTTCGTACCATGCAGCAGACTTACGAAAGCTGGAATCCGCATCTTCATACTGCTTTTGTTTAAAGTAATAACTAGCTAGTAAAGAATAATTTAAGGCTACAGTTGCATCAAACTGTCCGGGTCTTCTCTTTTGTAGTTTTAAGCTCTCTATTACGGACTCTTGGAAGGCCCCTAAGCCCTCTTCATGCTCATCATTATCACGATATAGCCTGCCCATACTTTTTAGGCTCCAAATTACATTCAACCCATACCGCAGTGGATTTTTTTGCACGAGTTCCCTTCTCAATCTTAAGGCCTCCAGTCCGGTAGCATAGGCTTTTTCTCTCAACCTACTTTTAGCTCTATACTCCTCAGAAAGATTACTTAAAGCATAAGAGAGATTCAGTCTTATTTGCTCATCAGTGCTATCAATCTCCCATAAAGCGCGGTTAATTTTCAACGCTTCTTCATAGCTCTTTATGGCCTCATCCACCTTTTTATCGCGTCCATAGATCACCCCTAGATAGTTATAGGTCTCTGCCAGCGTACTGGCATAGCGGATAGAATCTATTTCTACTAGCTCCTTTTGGATAGACATAGCCTCTTTATGCTTGCTGATAGACTTATCATACTTTTCTAAGGTGGTGAAGGTAGTCCCTATATTGGTGAGGGTTTCTGCTACTTTAGCTTTTTGGGCCATGCCACTGGAATCAGTCCCTATCAGGCTATTTCTAATGGCTAAGGCCTCATCATACTTCTCTATTGCCTTTGTGTAGTCTTTATTTTCCTGCCAGTACATCCCTTGAAACTGTAGGGCTACAGCCTCCTCCTGCTTGGTAGAAGCCCGCTGCTTCAACTGCTGCGTATATTTCCCAAAGTCAGTAGTTTTTATCTTTTGCTGATCTACCAGAAACTGGCAAAGTGCCGCTAAGGACCCAAAGTCCTCTTCCTCGGCTCCTGAGGCCCGTGTAAGGTATGACTCTGCCCTATCAAACTGGCCATCTGTCATAGCCATATCCGCAGCCCTCATAAGGGAGTTTACATCTACCTGATTATAATGGTGCAGCTTGGAGACACTATCCACCCGCTGATTAATTCTGGATATGATGGTATCCGGGTCTAGTACGCTCAGGGCAGAATCTACTTCCCCTTGTTGGTACAGACTGATAGCACGGTTTAGGTCATCCGGATTGGCAGCCAGGTTCATGCGAGCTATCTCTGCCGCTAAAGACTGGATTTGTTTCTCAGCCTCTTGTTTTTGGAGATCCAGTTCATCTAATTTTTTAGCGAGAATTCTCCTGTTGGTGACTTCCTTTCTGAGCGCCCGCTCTTTGGCATCAAATCTTTCCTCCAGATTAAGATTAGCTTCTTTAGAAAAATAGGCTATTCTTAGGTCTTCACATTCAGCTTCTGGACATAAGTAAATCTCAAGTTGGTAATTAGGGTCATCGGGATTATCAGGAATAAGGGTCTTCAACTCATTATCATTAATGACCTTAAATCCCCTTTTGGTCAGTTTTAGCAGTACCTCTGAGCCAGGCTTTTGCGGCCACGTTAAGGTAAATTCTCCATTACTATCTGAGGTTTTAGTCGAAGAACCAGCTGCCCTTACCCTTACATTGGCAGCCACCTCTTTATTTGCATCAAATCCTCTATAAATGGTCCCTTTTAATTTTGCCCCTTGGGCATAAAAGAGTTGTGGCGTAACTGTTAGGAAAAAACCAACTATCAAAAACGTAATTCGGGCTAACATGCTATTTGGCATTAAGGGTAATATGGTTTTCCCAAGATAACATATTCCTGGCTTTCTGAATATCCCTAGCCTGGTATAAGCAGTAGGCCACCCTAGCTGGCAGGTAACGAACTAAGATGGGAGGATAAATGGATGAAATCCCCTATTTATGCGGCTTTTGAGGCAAGTGGATAGGCTTCTAATATTTGGTAAGTTTCACATGGATAGGCTTCTACTCTTTCTGAAGGAATAGTATGTGTAGTGCTAATATTTTTTCCACCATGCTTGGATAAACCGCTATTCCTCAAGCTCTCATTACATCAACCCCTTTCCTGGATTTTTTTATATGGAGCTATGATTTCCACGGATACTACTTAGCGACTTGTCTCTCCCTTTTCCATCATAAATGACAACTCCCATGAGATTTGCTTATCCTCAGAAGTAGTACACCAACCTACCAGGAAATGAAGACTACCGTACGCATTAGGAACATTTGCCTAACTGCCTGTTACCTAGTTCACTCCAATATCACCCGCTTACCTTTAGGATACTTGACTTCATACGAGAAGCTGACGTTTTTAGCTTCTCCTGGCTTCAGCTTTATCTCCCAATCTATGAGACCAGTATTTTCATTATAATCTCCTTTTTCTATGTCTAGCACTTTGATTTCTATAGCGCTGTTGGAGGAAACTGGCATTTGGTCTTCTAGCCGGATCAAAACTGGCACTTGCTTGTTGTTCCTGATCGTTATTTCAAAGCCTTTCTTATCTGTGCGGTTAGCCCCTAAAACCTTGGTCTTGGAGAATTGCTTGATCTTTTCTCTACTGATGGAAATTTGATTATCCTTTCCTAGTGATACTTCCAGGGTATCTGTGAGAACAGCCGTCTTTAGAGGCGACTTCCCCACATAGGTATCCTCAAAGAAGAGATTGATTTCCCCATCCAGAAGATTGTAGGATTCCCAGTCTGTAATTTTAGCTATAAGGAAGGCAGCCGGATTCAACTTGGGAACAGCATAATACTGGTAGGAAGCTGGAATTTCATATTCTTCCAAGTCTACCGTTTTAGTCCCTCCTTCAGATTTCAAGGTATAGGGTAGGTTCACCTCAAAGGCTACACTGGTAGCTTTCTGTGTGCTAGTAGAAGGCAGAATTGTACTTTTATCCTCTTCATAAGTTGCCTCCTCTCTATCAATGGCTATTCCCAAAGCTTTCTTTTTTACTACTACCACCTCATTGAGTACCGGCACTTCACTATCATATCTGTTAGCGTAAGGTTTATTATAGGAGAATGATAAATACCATGGAGCTAACTCAGGCTTCTGGGCGCCTTCTCTAGGATCTAAACTAGAAAAGGAAAGCTTCACCTTATTCCAATCTTCCTGGGTATTCTGGTAAAAAGAGGCTTTATAGGTAAGAGATGCTGGCTTAGATAGGTCAGTAACCTTAAGGTCATATTTAGGCATCCATCCTGCATTAGACACCAGGTATGATATCCCAAAAGTGGCCCGAGTTCGCTTATCAGCCTTCACGAGTATTTCGATCTCAGACGTGGCCTTTTCTTCCACCCGTTCAGTACTGATCTGATTTAAGAATGTCTGCTTCAGTTTTTCCAGCACTTTCAGTTCATTCCTGATCCTAAGTTCTTTTTTCTTCATACCTCCTAGCGCTGTCTCATAGAAAGATAAGGCCTCCCTTAGTTGAGTAATACTGACGCCCTCCTCCCTTCCTATTTTCCTATTAGTATCAAGCACTTTCTTTTTCTCACGAATGATTTCTAATTCTCCATTTAGGTAGGCTTCTACTTCATTAAGGGAGTCTATTTTCGCTTGCAACATTAAAAGATACTCTGCCTGTTCCACTGGCTTAAGGTAATTCAGGCTATGGGTAATGCTTAATACGGTGAACTGCCCCTTAGCAGAGACTTTGAGGCTGGATTCATCCAAGTAGGGGGAGAGTCCTGAAATCTTGAGAGTTTGTTCTCCGGCATTAATGAAAGAAGTGCCAGTTCTGGAAATCTGAGCGCCAGAGAGGTATACTTTTACCTGCTCTATGCTGGTGGATAAAGGGACTTCTGCCTGGAGCCTACTAACAAGTAAGCTAAAGAGGAAAAGGAATAGAAAGCGTTGGATTCTCATAGGATTATTTTTCTTCTAAGAATAGAACGCCTGCCTAATTCCATAAGATACTTTTATTTTTTTCTTCAAATTAGGCGGGACAGCCTGTAACCTTTGATATTTCAAGAAGTTTTGCTGACATAGACTAGAAACAATCTTCACTTAAAGCCTATCTATATGTTAGCATCTACTTTCCCTGCACGGTATGCAGCTATCCTATTTATTGGGCTACAGCTAGGAAGTTTCTCCCTCCTAGGGCAAGCCAGAACAGAAGCATTTGCGTTTGTATTCGAGGAGAATACCTATAGCGGGTTCATTGATTTTCCTACTGAAGCCCCTACCTCTTTGATAGTCCTTATTCCCGGAAGTGGACGGACCCATATGGCGGAAAGTGATTACTATGGGGGAGTACGTGCTATGTTTGTCCAGTTGGGCCTGGCTGTCATGGTATATGATAAGGCAGGCTGTGGACAAAGCGAAGGAACATACGACTATAATCAGTCTGTCCAAAACAGCAGCCTGGAAGTCCTAGCCTCTATACAGAAACTAAGAAAACTTAAGGTGTCGGGTTCAAGAAAGATCGGGCTATGGAGCCTCAGTAGAGGAGGGTGGATCAGCCCCCTGGTAATAGCCCAAGACCCCAGCATAGCATACTGGATTTCTGCTAGTGGGCCGGATCACCTGGAAACCATTGGGTATTTCTTCCAGGCCAACTGGCGGGTCCAAGGGAGAACTGAGGCAGAAATAGGGCACCTTTATTCCGAGTGGTTAACCGGATTTACCATTCAACGCAAGGGTGGTTCCTACCAAGAATATTTAGCGGCTTCCCCCACCATACAGTATGATTCCATGATTCTGGCCCTACGGGGAGGGGTGTTTAGCACGGAAGAAAAGTTTTTATCATTTCAGCAGCATCTTCTTGGAGAGTCTTTTGATGAGGAAACGGGACTTACCATCATCGTTCCCCATTTTTCGGACATCCTAAGCAGGATTACCTGCCCTGTCCTAGCCCTCTTTGGGGAGAAAGATTCTCAGGTACACTGGCAGCGCAGTCTAGCTCTCTACCAGGAGACTATTGGGGAAAATGGCAGGCTGACCTCGCTCACGCTTCCAGCCTGTAACCACCTACTTCTTTCTTGCGAGACAGGTGGATACTTGGAAAGTTGGCCAGAGTTAGTAGCAAAGGGTCTAGGAAAGCCCTGTGAAGGGTATCAGGAAAGGGTCAAAAACTGGTTGGAGGAGCTAAAGGTAATTAGGTAATCATTCTCTAATACCCCATATCCTGGGTTATGAGAGAATATTTTTTCTTTTCTATTCCCTCCAACTTCCCTAACATTGTAACATGGAGAAGGAAAAGTGGAAGAAAATATGGGACTACAGTATAATCCTGCTTGTATTTGCCGTGACAGGAACTACCGCAGCTATCTTTCCGAAATGGATTATGCCCCTAACAGGTCTTAGCAAAGGTACTTGGCAGTATGTCCTTAGTTATATTCTCCTGATTACCCCCATCTATCAGGTACTGCTTCTGATCTATGCCTTTATTTTTGGGAAATTCAGCTACTTTTATGAGAAACAGAAAAAGATCGGCCGATGGCTTTTTGGCTGGTTAAAACCTAATAAATCCTAGCAATACAGATAATGAAATCTACTATTAACACCTCTCACGCGCCAGCCCCTATTGGGCCCTATAACCAGGCAGTCATGGCTAATGGAATGCTCTTTGTCTCTGGACAAATAGCCATAAACCCCGAAAATGGCCTTATGATCACCCATGACCTGGAAGAAGAAGCACATCAAGTCATGAAAAACCTCAAAGCCATTTTGGAGGAAGCGGGTTTAGGATTTGAGCATGTAGTTAAAACAACCATCTTCCTGGCCACCATGGATGACTTCACTACTATCAATAAAATTTATGGGAGCTACTTCGAAGGATCCTATCCTGCCAGAGAAACAGTGGCAGTACTAGGCCTTCCCAAAGGGGTAAATGTGGAGATTTCAGTTATTGCAGTGAAGTAGCATACGCTTCTGTAAAACTACTTACCGGCTTTGCATCCTGTCTTTTCGCGCTTAGGTACAAAGCCGTCAAGTTTTTATTATTTATCCATTCTCAGGAATTATCATTAGGTATCATGGAAGACTACTCACATATCCTCACGCACTTAGGGGAAGATAGGGATCAGGTGCAGGGAGCTGTCAACCCTCCCATTTATTACAGCAGCAATTTTGCTTTCAACACTGTGGAAGAGATGCGGCATGCCCTCACCCACGAAATGGACGTACCTTTTTATACGCGGGGGCATAATCCCACGGTAGCTGTCCTCAGAAAGAAGATAGCAGCCCTTGAAAAAGCGGAGGAATGCCTACTCTTTGGGAGTGGGAGTGCAGCTATGGCAGCAGCTGTCATGAGTCAGGTTCAGCAAGGAGATCATGTAATCTGTGTGCAGAAACCTTACAGTTGGACTGGGAAGCTGTTAGCAAAGCTCCTATCCAGATATGGCGTTACCCATACTTTCATAGATGGGCGGGAAGCCCGGAATTATGAGGCAGCTATTCAAAAGAATACTACCCTACTGATTCTTGAAAGCCCTAATTCTATGACCTTTGAACTACAAGATTTGAAGGCAGTAGCCACCATCGCTAGAGAGCATGGAATACGGACTATTTGTGATAATAGCTATGCAAGTCCCATTAACCAAAATCCTATAGCTCTTGGGATAGATATAGTGATTCACTCCGCTACCAAATACTTAAGTGGACATTCAGACGTAGTGGCAGGCGCACTCTGTACTTCCAGGGACATAGCTGAACACATCTTCCAGTCAGAGTATATGACACTAGGGGCCATTCTTTCCCCCCATGATGCATGGCTACTGTTACGTGGCTTAAGAACCTTACCCTTACGCATGCAAAGGGTGGCTGAGACTACGCCCAAGATTGTGGAGTATCTCTCTACTCATCCGCTGGTAGACAAGGTTTACTATCCTTTTTTGAGGGAGAATGAGCAGTATGAGTTAGCTATGCAGCAGCAAAAAATGCCGGGAGGTCAATTCTCCATAGAGCTAAAAGCGGATAGCATGGAACAGGTAGACCTTTTCTGCAACAGCCTTCAGACATTTTTGATGGCTTGCAGTTGGGGAGGCTATGAATCGCTGATTTTTCCCATTAGTACCTTATACCAGTCTGCTAATTATGCGGAGACCACCCTTCCCTGGAATTTCATCCGATTTTATGTGGGATTGGAAGACCCGACATATTTGATTGCAGACCTGGAAAATGCCTTCCAGGCTGTTTCCAAGCTTCCATTAGTCTAGCTCATATAGTTCTTTAGCTGCTCCCTCGTACTTATCACCTTCTACCCATCGAGGTGTCTTATCCTTATTGGCTATGAGTCTTGCGGCATGGGCATATGTCCTGACAAAGGTAGCTATATAGCTCAGGTTTAAGCTTGCCACCTCATCTGAGGTGCTGTGGTAGTGCTGCATGAGTTCCTGGGTAAAAGCTTCAAAACCGGGAGACATGGTAGGCGCCGGGATTCCTTTCCTAGCGAAGGAGACATTATCAGATCTATCAAAAAGGTTTTGCTCAGGAGCCGGATCTGCGAAGGGTGTTACCCCTAACCGTTGGCAGGCTAGGTCAAACTCTTCCTTGGCCCCTACTCTGTCATATCCCATAATGGCCACCAAGGTAGTATCTGTATAGCCAGCCCCATCAGAATTAAGATTGAAGACCATTTTATCCAGGGGGAGCAGCGGATGTTCTACATAGTATTGGCTTCCTAAAAGACCCATCTCCTCAGCCGTAAAGGCTATCAGCAGGATAGATCTTTCAGGCCTTTCTTCAGCTAGTGCTTTGGCAGCCGTTAATAAGGCGGCTACTCCTGTAGCATTATCCCTGGCTCCATTATTTATGCTATCGCCCCCTGCTACACTGGGTTTACTGACGCCTATGTGGTCATAATGAGCAGTGAGAACCACATATTCTTGCTTTTTGCTAATATTAGTCCCTTCTATTAGTCCTATTACGTTATTAGAAATAAGGCTACTGCTTAATATACCTCCTCCTTTTAGGGTTACGTTTTCTCCATCTATTAGATTTTTCCCAGCCTGCTGATCTTGATTATTTACCCAAAAATGTGGGAGAATAGATTCCAAGTTAGTAGGATCTTTCACCCCCATTCTGCCTGAAGTGATGGCCCTGGAGATATAGTTCCAAGGGAAGTTTTCTCTGTAAAGTTCTACTAGTGCCAGGGCTCCTCTTTCTTCTGCCAACATTCTCTTTTTAGCAGATAAGGAAAGTACTTTCCGAATGCTACTTTCACCAGGTACGCCTACATTTACCAACACAATTTTTCCATATACGTCTAAGTCTTCATAGTCATCAATTCCCTTTTCTTCATCTACCCATCCATTTTTGGCAAAAACCAATCGGCTTTCTACTTTCATTTCATCCCCATTAAGCATAGCGCAAGCAGAACCCACTATTTCACCACTAGCAGTTTCAATAGAACTCTCCTTCAGCACAATTCTTTTCTCAAATTCTATAGGCTGAAAATAAGATTCCTGCCCAGGGGGGGGGTTTAATCCAAAGGAACGGAACTGCTCTGCGATATACCTGGCAGCTATATTATTCCCCTCTTCTCCTGTCCTTCTCCCTTTTAATTCATCAGAAGCTAAAAAGTAAATGTGAGAAGCTATTTCTTCTTCAGAGAGGGTAAACTCTGGAAGACTGAGGTAGTCTTGTGCAGATACAAGTACACTACTTCCTACTAGCAACAACAGGAGAATAGTGTCATATGATTTTTTCATAGACGCTGTTATAGTTGACGTTTCCACAAGTTACAAAAACTACCTGTTTCCCCTTACTCAGGCAGTAGTAAAGAAGAATCTCCGTAGCTTAAAAATCTGTATGCGTTATTCAAGGCTTCTTGGTAGACTCTCCGCCAATCCTTCCCTATAAGAGCAGCTATTAGGAGAATTAAAGTAGTTCCCGGCATGTGGAAGTTAGTGATAAGTCCCTTACTCATTTGAAAAGTATAGCCAGGTAAAATGAGAATTTCTGTCCTGGCTCGAATATATTCTCTGTTCTTTTTGTCCATGTCTTCCCATAGGCCTTCCAGTACAGACCTCGCGGCTAGCTGCTTATCTACCTGGGCGTAAGGGAAAAGCTTTTCTACTAGCGGGAGGGGCTCATCCCACTGGGAAGGCGTATCCTTAAGAGATACTGCTAGCCAGAAAAATGACTCTATGAGGCGCATGCTGGTAGTCCCTACTGGAATGATATGCCCCATATGATCAATGAGGGTTTTCAGTTCTTCCTTACGTAAGCTTATTTGCTCCTCATGCATAGGGTGATTCACCACCTGGTCTTCCTGAACAGGAAGAAAAGTACCTGCGCTTACATGCAGCGTAACAAAGGTGGAAGAAATACCCTTAGCCCTTAGATCAGTTAATACTTTTTCTGTGAAATGTAAGCCTGCTGTAGGGGCAGCTACTGCTCCCGCCTGTTTGGCGTACACCGTCTGATATTGGGTATAATCTTGGGCTTCCACTTCTCTTTCCACATAGGGAGGTAGGGGTAGGTTACCTATCTTTTCTATCAGCTCCGCAAAGGATAGCTCATTGGGCGTCCAACTCAGCTTGACTAAGTCCTGATCCCTATCATACCAGCTAACAGTTAAAGTAAAGGTGGTCCCTCCTACTTCCCATCTTTTCTCTAGCTCTTCTCCCTCTTTCCATCTTTTTTTCTTCCCTATCATGCAATACCATATGCAGCTATGCTGTGACTGCATAGCCTGCTGGACTTCGGAGGGAGCGTGAGGATTCAGTAGAAATACCTCTATCCTGGCCCCTGTTTTTCTCTGTAAGAATAACCTGGCAGGAATGACTCTGGCATCATTAAAAACGAGTAAGCTGTTTTCCGGTAGTATCTCAGGGAGCTCATAAAACTGCCTGTGCGTAACAGTTCCCTTCCTGTATACGAGTAACTTAGAAAGATCCCGTTGTAGTAGGGGGTACTGAGCTATCCTAGCTTGTGGAAGCTCATAGTAATAGTCTGAGAGAGAAATATTCTGAATACCCAATATACTGCTTATTGATTCTCTAAGAATAAAGGAGGGATCTGATCCTCGAAGTCTGTTACCTGCTGGAAAGCATGGGCTACGGCTAAGGCTTTTCCCTCTTCGAATAAATTAGCCAGGAAGCTGATGCTCACGGGGGTGCCATTCTCACGGAAACCAGATGGGATCACTACACAGGGGTGTCCGGTAAGGTTAGTTACCGTCAGCTGATTTCCTCCGTATGAAGGGACCAGTAGTACGTCATATTCCTTCATGAGTTCATGGACTTGCTGTATGAGAAGCGTTCGTATTCTATTGGCTTGAATGTACTCCACAGCTGGTATGAATCTGGCTGCCCGGAATACATTTGGCCATGCATTTTCAATCTGCCTGACCAGGAGAGTATCCCTGTTTGAGCGGGTTAATTCATCAAAGGCTGCTGCTGCTTCAGCAGAGAGGGTTAAGGTAAGGGCTGACACGGGCAGGTCTATCTGCCAATCTACCTCCATCAGATTAGCTCCCAAGTCCTTCAGGCTTTCTATGGCTACACTATCCTGCTTCTTCCACCTATGATTCTCCCCAAACCATTCCTTCACATAGCCAATCCTGAAGGTCTCCCAATCTATTTCTTCCTCAAAACTGAATCCTGCTTCATACAAGGTGGGATCATTAGGATCAAGCCCATGAATAGTCTCAAATACCATGGCACAGTCCCTGGCAGACCTACAAATAGGGCCTATTTTATCCATGGTCCAGCTAAGGGCCATAGCGCCATGCCTGCTGACTCTCCCATACGTAGGCCTTAGCCCACTATTCCCACAGCGGGTAGAGGGAGAAACAATGGATCCCAGCGTTTCTGTCCCTATGCTAAAAGCCACCAAGCCAGCGGCCGTTGCGGAAGAAGAACCAGCTGAGGAGCCACTTGACCCTTGACTGAGGTTCCAAGGATTCCTGGTTTTCCCTCCGTACCATACATCTCCCCAGGCAAGGGCACCCATGCTAAGTTTGGCTACTAATACGGCTCCTGCCTCTTCCAGTCTTTTCACTATGGTGGCCGTCTCAGCTAATACCTGCCCTTCATAGGGCTTAGCTCCCCAAGAAGTAGGAAATCCCTCCACAGCCAATAAATCTTTCACTCCGTAGGGAATTCCATGCAGGGGTCCCTTGTAGAGGCCGGCTGCTATTTCTTCATCTGCCTTTTTAGCTTGGGCCATTGCCAGCTCCTCAGTAAGGGTGATCACACAATGTAGGGTATCCCCATAGCGCTTGAGTCTCTCTATATACAGCTGGGTCAACTCCTGTGAGCTGAGTCGCTGATTTTTTATAAGAGTAGCTAATTCCGCTACTGTGTAGAAAGCGAGTTCTTCCCTATTTTGGGGAAGTTTCACTTTATGAGGAAGCTGCCACTGTATCTGCTCCCTAAGTGGAGGGAGGGTAAATCCCTGAGGGATAGGGTTAAACTGGATAGAAGGCATGACAGAATTAGGCAGGGAGATATCTCTAAGGGCTTCATAATCTGCTAACTGGTTTTTAAGCGAATTTTGCATTAAGGCTCTTTCTTCGCTATCCATCTCTATTCCCCAGAGTTTTTCGGCATCTTGAGTAGCAAAAGAAATACTGTCTACCTTTTGGGCTTTTCCTTCATGAATGAAGGTAAGGAAACCTAAAATTGTGACTGAAAGGATAAATCTGAGTCGAAACATATGGCCTGATTTATGTGGGAGATGGAACCATAGAGAGTATTCCATTGGGCTAAATTACGGTGAAGAATTCTTTCAAAAAAGAATATCCTTATTTCATAAACGTTTTTAGATCTGATACTTACGCTAGCAAAAATGATGTCTTATCCCTCGCTCAACCAAAGCTACCGTTTAAGCATACTTCTGTTATGCCTGTGTACACATAGCCTTTTTGGACAGTACCAGGTAAATGGTGATGCCGTTCAGATCACCCCTGAATGTTATGTTCTTACTCAAGACGGCCCTTTCTCCTCAGGATCTGTCTGGTATTTGAACAAGGTAGACATAAGCAAATCTTTCGACGTTTACACAGATATTTTCTTAGGTAATAAAGATGCCAATGGGGCAGACGGGATCGCCTTTGTACTCCAGCCTGTCAGCACCAGTTTAGGGGAAGCCGGCCTGGACTTGGGGTATGGCGGTATAGTTCCCTCTGTAGCTGTAGAGTTTGATACCTACCAAAATGTAGACAGGGCAGATCCCGCCTATGACCATGTAGCCATCATGAAAGAAGGGGTGGGCTTCCATAACACCACCGCCAATATGGCTGGCCCAGTGAGAATCATTCCCGGTGTAGATAATGCTGAAGATGGTCAGATCCACAGCGTGAGAATTAATTGGAATGCTGTGAGCCAAGAACTATCCGTATACGTAGACTGTGTACTCCGAACCACTGCCAATAGGGATTTAGTCAAGGATGTATTTGGAGGGAACCCCGAGGTTTTCTGGGGATTTACGGGCGCTACCGGTGGCCTCAGCAACATCCATAATTTCTGCTTGAAGTATGTATCTTTCACGGAAGAATTAGTAGACACAACCATCTGTAAAGGGGAAAGTACCACCCTAAATGGGGGTACTGGATCAGGGAACACCTTTTCATGGTCTCCTGCTACCGGACTGAATAGTACCGTCATTCCTAATCCAATAGCTTCTCCAGATGTTACTACCACCTATTATTTAGAAGTAACTGACTTCTGTGGATTTAAAAGATATGATACCGTAACGGTATCCGTGTCTGAGCCTGTAGTAGAAGCAGGCCCTGATAGTAGTGTGTGTGAAGGGAGGCTTATCAGGCTCCAAGGTAGTGGAAACGGTTCCCCTCAATGGTCGCCTACAGTGAGCTTAATCAACCCGAATACCTTCACCCCATTTGCCTTTCTCAACCAATCAAGAACCTATACCCTGACGGTAACTGATTCCATAGGCTGTACGGCCTCTGATACCGTTTCTATACAATTTAATCCCCTACCTGATATAGGACTGACACCTGATACGGCTATTTGTGCAGGGGATAGCGCTACCCTCTCTGCTGGAGGCGGTATCCAGTATAGCTGGTCTCCTGCTACTGGATTAAGTGATCCTACTATCCCTTCCCCTACAGCCTCTCCTGGTACAAGTACTACCTATGGAGTGGTAGTAACAGATGCTAACGGCTGCGTAAATACGGAAAATATGCGACTGACCGTTAATGCCCTTCCTGTAGCTAATGCGGGAGATGATCAGGAAATATGTGATGGGACTACTGCTAGTCTTTCAGCTAGTGGCGGCTCCTCTTATGAGTGGTCCCCTACTCCTTTTCTATCTGACCCTACTATCCAAAATCCCATAGCCTCGCCGCTTATCACTACTATTTATTCTGTGGAGGTAACGGATGGAAATGGATGTACAGACAGTGATAGTATTCAAATAACTGTACTCCCTACCCCCATTGCAAACGCAGGAACTGATACTAGTTACTGTTCGGGAGAATCTGTACGCCTGCTTGCCAGTGGTGGAGTAAGTTATGATTGGACTCCGGCTATAGACCTGGATAATCCAGCTTCCGCTACTCCTACTGTTTTTACGGAAGAAAGTAGGTGGTATCAGGTACGGGTGAGGGATGTAAATGAGTGTGAAGATATAGATAGCTTATTTATCAGCGTATTTGAGTTGCCCTCAGTCTTGGTTTCTCCAGACACTAATATTTGTGCGGGCGACAGTATTTCCCTTCTGGCTGCTGGAGGCCTCAGCTACGCCTGGACCCCTAGTGTAGGACTTTCAAATCCCAACATAGCCAGTCCCATGGCCTCCCCAGCCACCTCTACAAATTACCTAGTGAGCGCCTTGGATGCTAATGGATGTGAAAATACAGCTGATATTTCCGTGGTAGTAAATCCTCTTCCCGAGGCTGATGCTGGAGAAGACCAAGCTATTTGTCCGGGAGGTAGCGCCCTCTTAGCAGCAAGTGGCGGTATTTCTTATTCCTGGAAACCGGAGAACCTACTCTCCGATCCTACTGGTCAGAACCCGACGGCTACGCCAAGAGATACTAGTGCTTTTATTCTCACGGTAACAGATGAGAACGGTTGTCAAGATACTGACTTGGTACTGGTAAATGTCCTACAGAATCCTGATGCTGACGCTGGGCAGGATACTAGTTATTGTGAAGGAGAATCTATCAGGTTAGAAGCTACAGGAGGTGTATTTTATGAGTGGAGTCCTGCCTCTGGGCTGGATGATCCTACTATTTTTGATCCCCTATTAGGAGAAGCTAATGAAGGGTGGTATGCGGTAACGGTTAGAGACTTAAATGACTGTACAGATACTGACAGTGTATTCATCACCCTACAACCTAAACCCGAGCTAGATGCAGGAACTGATCAAAGCATTTGTATAGGTCAGCAAGCCCAATTAGTGGCCACTGGAGTGGGGCAATTTTCCTGGAGCCCTGGATTTCTCTTATCGGATGCTGGCATAGCTACGCCCACTACCTCGCCTACCCAATCTCAACAATTCACCCTAACTATAACCGATAACAATGGGTGTAGTAACCAGGATTCTACCGTGGTAACCGTTAATGCGTTGCCTGTGATTACCGTAAGTGAGAACCAAAATATTTGTGAAGATGATGAGATAAGTATTTCTGCTAGTGGCGCTAGCGTATACAGATGGATCCCTACGGAAGGCTTAAGTAATAACGATCAAGCTACTATTCTAGCTTCTCCCAGCCAAAGCACTACCTATACCGTTATAGGAATAGATCAGTTTGGATGTGTAGATAGCGCCAGTCTATCCATATCAGTAACACCTAAGCCTATAGCAGATGTCATTGGCTTTCTGGAAGTTTGCCCGGATGAGGAGTTTGAACTGCTAGCTACTGGTGGAGATACCTATCTGTGGAGTACAGGTGCCCAGGCAGTCTCACTTTCTACTAGCATACAAAATACCACTACATTTTGGGTCATCCCCTTCCAAAATGGGTGTGCGGGAGACACCGCAGCGGTAGAAGTAAGCCTATTCAATAATCTGCCCCTAGCTGCTTTCTCCCTGGATACGGATAGAGCCTATTTTCCTGCAGAAATTACCCTTACTAATGAAAGCATCAATGCAGTCAGTTTTGAATGGGATATGGGAGATGGTACTACCTATGTTAATTCTGATCCGCTGCATACCTATTCTACACCAGGAACTTATACAGTACAACTTACCGCAACCGGAGACAATGGCTGTACCAATATTTCTCTCCCTCAAATCATTGAAATTCTTAACTCTGGTCTGTTTACGCCTAATGCTTTTTCACCGAATGGGGATGGTGATAATGATCTATACCTAATTTCAGCAGGTGCCTTAGCAGCTTTCCAGTTTACTATTTTTGATAGATGGGGGCGGAAAGTGCTTGAAAGTCAAGATCCTGAATTTAGGTGGGATGGCACCCTGAATGGTCAGCCTGTTCCTGAAGGTAACTACGTATTTTCCCTCAAAGGAACCACCCTGGAAGGAAAATCCATAGATAGGATGGGTTCTATTCTCCTGGTAAGATAAAGGCTATTTCTTAAGGGGCTTTCTAGAGGCAAAAATCACAGAAATCTCTACACTTAGCATCCTCATTCTCCCGCCATTAAAATTATCAACATTAGGATTTTTGAGTACGTTGCTGACCCCTACGTGATAGTAGATACCTGTATTTATATACCCGAAATTAGAAGTAAAACTGACGGCTGTACCAAATGGTAAATGAAAATACCAGTCATTAATATCTTTATCTTCTATCTCTTGAAAGCCACTTGCTGTCCACCTATATCCCAGAATAGCGCCTATTCTAGGATGAAGTATCCCAAATCTTGGACCTGCCTTAAGGTCAAGTTCAAATGCACCTAACCCGCTTATGGTCTGATCATCTCCAAAGTCTTGCATAATGACGGGTAATCCATCTCCTGCAGGGTCCTTAAAGATCACATTCATGCCTAGTTCTACTCCGCTATTCTCTTTATACTGGCTCCAAAAGACTCCCAGTCCGCCAGAGCTAAACCAGCTATCTATCAATCCTACTTCTTCTGGCTGATGGAAATAATGAAAATTACCTATAAACCTGACCCCCACTCCATTCTGGGCCTGGAGGAAACTCATTCCCCAAAAGAGGAGAAACATAAAGATGATGAAGGGCTTCCTGGTACGCCAAGAAAGGGTATTCTCCTGAAAAAAAGATAGCAAGTTCATAGGTATTCGTTAACGGATTCTGGAACCTTTAGGATCGTAGGCCACTGTCAGCTCTATATTTAAGGCTCTTATCCTACCCTGCCCATTTCTATTCCCTGAACCTTTGATCACATTACTAATTCCTAGGTAGTAAGATGCGCCAACCCCTACTGAACCAAAACTAGTGGGTAAGTCAAAGGAGAACCCAAAGGGTAGGGCAAAGTAAGTCCTGGTGATTTCTCCCTGCCCTGTGGTTTGGAAATTATCTGCCTGTAGCCGGTACCCCAGGACGTAGCCTATCTTAGGATTAAATATGCCGATGCTGGGTCCTGCCCTGAAGTGAGCCTCTACTGCGGTAAGACCTACACTCTGGGCATCATTAAAATCTTGCATGACCAACGGAAGGTTAGGAAATAGGCCGCTGTCATCAGCCGACTTATGAATAATGTTTATGCCAGCCTCTATTCTGCTATCAGATTTATAACGAGCTACAAAAAAACCTAAGACCCCTGTGGAAAAAAAGTCCTCCGCTAGTCCCAAAGATTGGGCATCTGGAAAATAATTGAAATTAGATGCGAAACGGACCCCTAACTCAGTTTGAGCTAACACCTGAGAAAATAGCATACAACATGTTATGAAGAGTCCTGTTACTCTCATGAAGTAAAAGATGACAGTGTGGTAAAGAAAGTGCGAAAAAGCTTGAATAAAAAGAGCTTGTAATCAGGTAGTGGCTCTAATCATAGAGAAAAGAAGTATGCTGTTGATTAAAGTCAATATACTAAATTCCTCGAAGGGGCCAATGCTAAAAATTTCCCTTCCTATATATCCCCTATCAAGTGTCAGGCTTTCAGATACTTAGGAGCGATCTGGTGCATAAATTCTATAGCAGCTGACCGATCATTAGGGATAACCCCTTCCAGAATAGCTTCTCTTATCTCTTGTTTGATCTGCCCTACTTCCCTACCTGGCCCAATATTAAATGTCTCCATAATGGTATTTCCATCTACAGGAGGTTGCCAGTTTCTTAGGTGATCTCTTTCTTCTACTTCTCTGATGCGACTTTCCAGCATCTCATAGTTAGTGAGAAACTGCTTTACCTTACGTTCATTACGGGAGGTGATATCACATCTACAAAAATCCAATAGATCATCCAGATCTTTTCCTGCCTCTACTATCAGCCTCCTGATGGCACTATCACTCACTTCCTCATTCACTAAGGCTATGGGCCGCTGATGCAGTTTAACCAATTTCTGCACATACTTCATTTTCTCATTCAGCGGCAGCTTAAGCCTCCTGAAGATACGAGGAACCATTCTTGCCCCTTTATCTTCATGGCCATGGAAGGTCCAGCCTAACTGCGCATCATAGCGTTTCGTTAGGGGCTTGGCAATATCATGTAACAGGGCCACCCAGCGCATCCAGAGGTGCCCCTCTATGCTACTGACATTATCTAGCACCTTTAGGGTATGGTAAAAGTTATCTTTATGTCCTCTCCCATTGACGTACTCTACCCCATACATAGCTGCAAGCTCTGGAAAGAATAGCTCCAGTAAGCCTGTTTTAAACATGAGGTCCAGCCCTCTGGATGGGGTACTAGCCATAAGTGTCTTATTGAGCTCCTCATGAATACGCTCCATAGAAATAATCGAAAGCCTGGAGCTATTTCGCTTAATGGCCAGATAAGTCTCCTCCGAAATGCTAAAGTTTAGGCGAGTGGCAAAGCGGATAGCCCGCAGCATTCTCAGTGGATCATCAGAGAAGGTTATATCGGGATCAGTCGGGGTACGGATCAGTCCATTTTTTAGGTCCTCCACCCCATTGAAGGGATCATGTAGCTTTCCAAAACTAGCTGATTGGAGGGAGATGGACAGCGCGTTTACGGTGAAGTCCCGTCTGAGTTGGTCATCTTCCAGGCTTCCCTCTTCTACCACGGGCTTACGAGAACTACGCTGGTAGCTTTCCTTGCGGGCTCCTACAAACTCCACTTCATACTCCCCTGCTTTCACCATGGCCGTACCAAAATTTTCAAAGATAATGACTTCCTTAGCCCCCACTATATCCGCAAAAGCCTGGGCTAATTCTATGCCTCTTCCTTCCACCACTACATCTATATCCTTACTTGTGGTACCAAGCAAGAAATCCCTTACATATCCTCCAATGACATAGGAGGATAGGCCTGTTTTCTGACTAGCTGCCTGTATATCTATAAATACCTGATCAGAAACCGCTTCCTTAACAAACATAAACTCGCTTCGCCTTCTAGTTATCAGTCTTCCCCTTTGCTAGTGGGTATAGGCTTATTACCCTTCCACCACAAATAGGAATAACACCCTACAAAAGTAGAATTTATCTGGAAATTACGTAGCAGCTACAGAAGTAGGATCAACTTGTTTGTTGATAGAATTGTCGTACTTTCCCTATATGAAAGTTGTGATTCCTGTAGCAGGTATGGGCTATAGACTAAGACCTCATACACATACCCAGCCTAAACCCCTTATTCCTGTGGCGGGGAAACCCATTCTGAGCCATATCATAGATAATTTAATCGAAGCTGGCATACGGGAATTCATTTTTGTGGTGGGATATTTAAAAGAAAAAATTCAGGACTATGTCCAGACCCACTACCAGGATAAAATTGATCTCTCTTTTGTAACACAAGAACCTAGAAGGGGCTTGGCACATGCCATTTGGTCTGCGGCTCCTCTCCTACAGGAAGAGGAAGAGATCCTCATCATACTAGGAGATACCATATTTTACAGTGATACTATAGCAGAAGTCCTTAAAAGAGAGGGAGGCATTCTAGCTGTACAAGTAGTGGATAATCCCAGGGAGTTTGGCATAGCCATACTGGATGAGTCTTCCCACGTAAAAAGCCTTAAAGAAAAGCCTCAGATTCCCATAAGTAACCTCGCCCTGGTGGGTCTTTACAAAATTCCACAGGTACCCAAGCTGCTACAATCTCTAGATGAGATGATGGAAAAGCCCAAAAGTAAGCAGAAAGAATACGATCTTACAGATGCACTCATGCTCATGATCCAAAAGGAGGTTTCCTTCAGGTCTATGTCAGTAGAAAACTGGTTTGATTGTGGGCGGAAGCAAACGTTATTGCAGACTAATAGGATACTGCTGGAGCGCATGGAAAGCTTCCCTGACTACCAATACCACAACACTGTCATCATTCATCCTATTCACATTGCTGCTGGCTGTAAGATTGAGAATTCTGTCATAGGCCCATATGTAGCCGTAGCTGAGAATACCCATATTTGTAATTCTGTCATCCAAAACTCTATCCTAGGTGCTTACTCGGACCTGAATTCTATCATTCTCAGCAGCTCTGTCATAGGAAATGATACCAGTCTAAAGGGTAAGTCTAACAGCATCAGTATAGGGGATAATGCGGACATAGATTTCAACCAATGATTTATCATTTAACTTCACACAGCCAATGGCTGGAAGCCCTTAATAAGGGTATTTACCTCCATGAAAGCCTGAAATTAGAAGGATTCATTCACTGTTCCACCAAAGAACAACTCATTCCTACGGCTACTCTCCATTTCAAGGGGGAAACTGAGCTTGTCATTCTGGAAATAGTGGAGAAAAGAGTAAAGGATATTCTCAAATGGGAAGAAAGTCGTGAGGGAGATCTTTTCCCGCACTTATATGGAAAATTATCTCTTACTGCTGTGGAAAATACGCATCTACTTGAGCGAAATAAGGCTGGAGAATGGCTGTGGGCCTAGCTCAGGCTTTAAGTCTTTCCCACACGTACTCATAGAAAATATCCTTCTTCACATCTATCGCTATTTGAACGAGCTTCCCTTCTGGGTCCAAGAGAGTTTGTCCAGCATTAGGTACCCTATCACTGACCGTACAGCGAACCGTTTCCAGGGTAAAGATATCTGGAAGGGCTAAGTAGCTGGTAGCCAGCATATCCCACATAAAGTAGGTATAATGATAAGAGGGAATAGTATCTACTGTCAGGGCCCATAGCTGGCCAGCTAGGTGAGAAAGGGGGGAGTCTATTTGTTCTGCTAATCTGGCCAGGAAGGCTTTATTCACTGGAACCTGATTAGTAACATCCAGGGGGACCATAATTAAGGGCAGCTCCATTTCTACCAGCTTGCGAGAATTTACAGGATCCCAGTATACATTCCACTCTGCGGACCCGTCATGCTGGTAGGTTTGCACATTACCCTGGGTACGGAATGCGCCTGCCATCCACACTATTTGTTTGATTTTCTGCCTACAGGCAGGTTCTTTCTCTAGTGCCCTGACCAAATTAGCACAAGGTCCTGTCATCAGTATGCTTACTGGCTCTGAGGCTGAGAGTAATTGTTGGATGATCAAGTGGGCAGCTTCCGGATACGCATAAGGGTCAGGAGGGGCAGGAAGGTTGATCAGCATAGGGAGAGAGTTAATGACTTCCGGCCTGGCTCTCCACTCATTAGGAAAAGCGTTTATCCCGTAATAATCTCCTCTACCCAAGGGAATATGCTCCTGCTGCATAAACTGACAGAGCTTATAGGCGCTTTCCATGGCCGGTTCTATGTAGCAATCCGCCGGAGTTACGCTTATACCCAAAATCTCTTTATTCTCCATGCGCATAAGCAGCATCTGGGACAGTAAATCATCTATGGCCCCATCGTGGTCCATTAATACAAGCTCTTTCATATGGGAGGAATTTAGGCAAGCAAGTTATACTTATCAGGGAATTTTCAATAACTCTGTCTTAGCGATATGCCCAAATATTTCCTGAGACAGGCGGAGCAGCTCTTGGTCCTGGAACAAAGAGGTAAAGGCAGGTTCTTCCACTAAATTCAGAAAGCGGTAAAGGAACTTATGCTCAGAAAGCCTATTCTGAGCAGTCCCTTCAAAGCTGCTCCCCCCACCAAAGTCCTTCACATCCTGCAAACCAGCATTATGCTGACTAAGGGAAAGCAGTGGTTTTAAATCCATCCTGTACTGCTCATCAAAGGCCCATCTGTTATAGTTGACAGGAATGTAATGGCTAGCAGGATTATCCCTAAGATCCTTTTTCCATTGCAAATAGGTACGTGCGTGTTCCTTCCACAAGGCGATCACCTCCTGCCTGTAAGCTTCCACCTTCCGGAAACGCTCCCCTTGGGGAAAATCCCAGACATACCTACTCGCTAGCAGATTAAAAGGGTCACGCATGATAAGTACATGTTTATGAGCAGCCGATACGCCATACCACTTTTCCTGGTAAGTCAGAGGAACATCTTCCATAGGCCTGTCCTCATAAGAAGATAAGATGAGCGACTGTCCTTTTCCTATCTTCAGATGTTTTACTTCGGCGCTTTTAGGATGGATACCCGGATCCAGGTTATTACAAAATACGACTGTCCCATCCCAGCCCTTCATCATCCAGTTTATAATGGCATGATTTCCTGTACGCTGGAGGCCATGAACCTGGATAAAGGCTTTTCCTTTATCTAGCTTAAGTCCATTAAAAGCCAACCTACATACCTTATCAGCCATCCATGACTTGATGGGTCTGATGGCAGGAACTCGGTTGATCTTTCTATTTACCCGTGCTATCAGGTTATTCATCCAGGAGAGAATTTCAGGCTGGTAACTATCACATGCTACTGACTGATAAAGTGAACCTAAAATGTTAAAGATTCAAGTAAATCTAACGTCAAATAAGTAAGAACCTTACCTGAATAGGAGATAAATCACAAAGAACCGCCCCGGAACTACCCATGGACGGCTCTACTTGGAACTATCACTATTCTTACAGCTCTACTCTTAGGTTTAACACTGGGACTAACCCTAATTGTCTGTTTGTTTCTAACTGTCCAGTGCTGGAATTATAGAAGTAGTTAAATACATTCCCTCTGTTAGTAGCATTCTGGAGGTCAAGAGAAAGGGTAGCAGCGTATGTAGGGGTATTGATACGGTAGTTCACCCTGAAGTCCAAGCGGAGATAGTCTCCCCCTTCCAGAGAATATCCTCCAGCAAAATTCCGAATACCAAAACCTGCTGCTCTGGAGGCTGGCAGGTCAAAATTAAAAAACCGACCTCCCCCATTCCACAGCACTCTGGCATTTACGCCCAGGCCATTGCGCTTATCTTTCCCTACCTGAAATTCTTTTCCAGCTAACCAGGTAGTAGCAAACCCAGAATTGAAACGAGTATCTCTACTTATCCCATCCTGAGGGGTAAACTGGGAGCTGAAAAAAGAGGCAGTTGTCAGTAGGTACCAATCATTAGTGAAAAACTTTTCTACTGTCAATTCCAGTCCATAATTTTCTCCTTCCCCTTCATTCACCAACGGAATTCCCTCAAAGCCTCTTTCCAAGTTAATACTGGAGAAAACCTGACTAAATTCGTCATCAGCCTCAGGGGCAGCTATAGGTATATCCGTTAGGCGCTGGTAATACACTTCTGCCTTTGCATGCCATTTCCTCCCAGGAAAGAGATCATAGGCCAGCACCAAATGATCAGCCTGGGCCAAGCCCAGCTCAGTGTTAGGCCGCTGTTCTCCTGAATAGTTATTGACATCATTGGCAAAATAGAGGCTCATAGACTCTATCCTAGCGTGGCGTCCATACCCGAAGGACAGGGACTGCTTTTCATGAAACTGCCACTTAGCCCCTACCCTGGGTTCTACGGATTGTGCATCAGTTAATGCCAGGTATAGGGTATGAAGCCCCGCATTCAGGGTCAGCTCTTTGGATAAACGATAAGAGGCCTGCACATATCCCTGCCACTGGGTGGTATTACCTTCTGTATTTACTCCCTCAAACTTTACATTGTCATCCCTTTCTGTAACCCTTGCCTCAAAATCCAATGCTGATCCAATGATACCTGTTTGGAGACTAAATCTTGGATTAAACTTATGGGAAAGCTGAATCTTCCCCCGGAAGGTTTGATTGATAAATGTTTCTTCTTCAAAATAGTTGAAGGGAATATCTTCATACGCATAAATCTGTGCCTGATAGGAATATACCAGGGCCGTTTTGAGTAGCGTATTTTCTCCTATTAGCAGGCTATGGCTCAGTCCACCTACGCCCAGGTCTGCACTGTAAACCTCTGGCTCTAGCTCATCATCTACTTTTTGTTCACTTAGCCCTCCTAATCCCCAGATGGAAAATACCCCTGCCTTTTTAGTGGGAAGATTTACCTTATAACTGAGGTCTTGAAAATTAGGGATAGCATCACTGAAAGAGGTGAGTAAACCCAGTTGGTCCAAAATCCCTAAAGTTGAGTAGCGGTAATTTACCAGATAGGAAGCCCTGCTATCCTTAGAGAAGGGGCCTTCTAAGGCTACATCCACCCCTAATAAGCCTACCTGAAAGGCAGCCTCCCGCTTAAAACTGTTCCCATTTCTCAGCTTCAAGTCAAATACCCCTGAAGAGGCATTCCCATATTCTGCAGGAAAGGCACCTGTGTAGAAATCAGAATTGTCTAGTACATTTACGCTCAAAATACTGATCCCTCCTCCTCCGGAGTTATCCTCCGAAAAATGGTTAGGGTTAGGTACCTCTATTCCCTCTACTCTCCACAAGATCCCTCTAGGAGAATTTCCTCTAATGATGATTTCATTAAGCTCATCATCGCTGCTGGTAACCCCTGCAAAGGATAAAGCAGCCCTGCTGGGATCATTTACACTGGCAGCATAGTTTTTAGCATCTTCTACTGAGAATGAACGAGCGCTTACTACTGCTAACTCATTTAGCGGCTTTCCTCTATCATTCTCAGGAGTAATGACTACTTCATCCATCTCTACTATGGCTTCCTTCATTTTTACGGTTAATACCACCTCTCTGGCAGAATTCACTAATACTTCTGACAAGATCACTTCCTCATAATTTAGGGAACTGGCTCTGATGGTGTGCCTACCTATGGGTACCTGCCTGATCACAAAGTAGCCTTGCTCATCAGTATAGGCTCCCTTGACGGGTTGTAGATCCAGAATAGCGACGGTGGCACCTACTATAGGCTGGGAGGATACTTCATCTGTAAGCCTACCTCTTACTGTCTGGAGGAGTCCCTGTGAAAAGCCTGGTAAGGAAAGAAGTAGTAGAACAGAAAAAAGAAATGTGGAAAATCTCATATACAATCAGGATTACTTGTCTTCAATTTATGCTAAGGAAGACAAACACAGCCAAGTGTTGCATAAAGATGGTATAAGCCCACTTTAGTTGTGGTACAAATTTATCAACTTAACAATCTTGGACTTATTTTTGGAGTTTTTCCATTGGAGGCAAGTACTTAGCTAATAAGGAGGTAGTCTACAGTAGCCTCTACTGAAAAAGGAAGTAGTTTTCGGAATGTAACTTATGTAGGGTTTTTAGCTAGTAAGTATATTTCTCTCTCCCTAATTTTCGGAGTTTTCTGAATTACGTGAGATATTTAGCGAGTAGTGCCTTAATATGCTATTTAACTCCCTGGCCTTTCTAGTATTTCTACCCTGGGTCTTTATCCTTTACTGGTTTGGTGCATATAAAAACCTGAAGCTCCAGAATTTACTGGTGCTCATCAGCTCATATGTATTTTATGGCTGGTGGGATTGGCGTTTCCTGGGACTCATAGCCCTATCTACTCTGGTAGATTATACTTTAGGATTGACCATTCATGCCACTTCTGATACAAGCGTCAAGAAACGATGGCTTTGGCTCAGTATAGCTGTAAATCTTGGGATACTGGGGTTCTTCAAATATTTTAATTTCTTCATTGAAAGCTGGGTAGACCTACTCTCCCTGCTAGGATATCAACTCAGCAGTACCTGGACCTTAGAGATCATCCTGCCGGTGGGAATTTCCTTCTACACTTTCCAAACCATGTCTTACACCATAGATGTATACAGGGGGAAGCTCAGCCCTACACGAGACTTTATTTCCTTTGCCTCCTTTGTGGCTTTCTTCCCACAGCTGGTAGCAGGCCCTATAGAGAGAGCGACTAACCTGCTGCCGCAGATGCTAACTAAGCGTACTTTTTCCTATCAGCAAGGCATGGAAGGGATGAGGCTCATTCTGTGGGGTATGTTTAAAAAAGTGGTTATAGCTGATAACCTAGCTTACTCTGTGGATATGATCTTCAGTACCTATGAAGAATTACATGGGGGAATTTTACTGCTGGGAGCTATTTATTTTTCTATACAGATTTATTGTGATTTCAGCGGATACTCAGATATAGCCATTGGGGTTTCCAAGCTGTTTGGGTTTGAGCTTATGTCCAATTTTAAGTTTCCCTATTTCTCCAGAAATGTAGCTGAGTTTTGGCGGAGATGGCATATCTCCCTTTCTACCTGGTTTAGGGACTATCTGTATATTCCCCTGGGAGGCTCAAGAGGAAGCCAGGGAAAAGCGCTCAGAAATATTTTCATCATTTTTATTGTCAGTGGCTTTTGGCACGGTGCTAATTGGACGTTTATCATGTGGGGCCTCATCCATGCGCTTATGTACATACCCTTATTCTTAGGGAAGCGGAATAGGACATACTTATCCTCTGTAGCGGGAGAAGGCCGCTGGTTTCCCAGCTTACAGGAGCTATACCAGATGGGGAGTACCTACCTCTTTGTATTAATTGGATGGGTGTTTTTCAGAAGTGAAACCCTAGGAGATGCCTTCCGCTATCTTAAAGCCATCCCCACTACGTTTCAGATACCTTTGATGTATAAAACAGGGATAGTGTATGTCTTGGGTCTGCTGCTCATGGAATGGTTTATGAGGAAGGACGAACGAAATCCCCTCATGATCCAGCCCCAACTGGTAAGATGGGGGATCTATCTCCTGCTTACTTATTTGATTCTCACTAATATGGATAACAGGCAGACCTTTATCTATTTTCAATTCTAGCAATAGTATGCGTGCCTTCTTACTTAAGATCTCATTGTTCCTTATCCTGTTTGCCTTGGTGGCAGGCGTATTTGATACCCTGTATTTTAAGGTCAGGATGGAAACTCTTTATCCTGAATTGGTCCATTTGGATAAGCTATTAGAGGAGGAGGTAGAGGTAATTCTCCTGGGATCCAGTGTAAACAGATATACAGACTCCTTAGATACAGATAAGAGAAGCATAGATGCCATGTTAGCAGATCTCCTACCGGAAAGAAAGGTAGGGGCTATTTCGCATACGGCTTACCATATGGATATATTCCTGGAACTCGCCCGATACATCAGCCGACAAGACCATAAGCCCCTTCTCATCATTCCTATTAATGTAAGAACCTTATGCCCTGCCTGGGACTTACGACCTACCTATCAGTTTACCTTTGAAAAGCATCTCATCAATAATGCACATCTTTTTCGGCGATTTATAGATATGAATAAAGATGTAGAAAAGGAGTTACAAGATTTTAAGGAATATCCTGTGTACCACCAAAAAAGACTCATAGGCCAGCTACAGGAATTTACGGCCCCTTACGCTAAGCTGACAGATCCTACCAAAGGATTCATTTTTCACTATCTACAGCCTATCAGCCCGGATAATCAAAAGATAGTTTCCTTTGAGAATTTACTATCAAACTGTGAAGAGCATGGTATTCCCTATCTCATTTACTTTACGCCCCTGGATTATACTTCTGCAGAAGCCTTACAAATTCCAGGTTTTCAAGAAGGCCTGGCTACCAACCTTTCCTTGTTTGAAGAAGTCATACAGCTACATGAGGCTGAAGACCGTACCCTAGATCTGAGTTTCAGCCTGGACTCCGCCTACTTTAGCTATCCTATCCTCCCTAATGAACACCTCACTCAAGCAGGAAGAATGTTTGTAGCTGCTCACTTAAGGGACAAGATTAACACCGCTAAGGCCCTAAACTAACACACCGAGCCAGTGAGTGGCTCGGTGCTAAAAGTAGAATATTACTTTTTCTTACCCACTTACTTTCTCCGCATTCATAGCCTCCTGCCATTTCCAGGCGGAGCTCATCATCTGTTCTATATCTCTTTGTGGAATCCAACCTAGCTTATCCTTAGCCAAGCTGCTATCAGAATAAATGGATACTACATCTCCGGGTCTTCTTTCTCCTAGTACATAGTTAAGAGAAACACCTGATACCTTTTCAAAGGCGTTAATGGCCTCTAAAACCGTTACACCGTTTCCAGAGCCCAAATTAAAGAGCTCATATCTTTCTGTATTTCTACTCTCTATCAAGTAGTCCAATGCTTTTACATGCGCATCTGCTATATCGGAAACATGGATATAATCTCTGATGCAGGTTCCATCCCTGGTTTCATAATCATCTCCAAAGACGGTCAGCTTAGGCATAAAGCCAGAGGCTACGGCTGTGATTATGGGAACGAGATTATTAGGCTTGTTACGAGGATTTTCTCCTATCAGGCCTGACTCATGTGCCCCCACAGGATTAAAATACCTGAGAGAAATGGAATGTACTTTATCCGTAGACTTAATAAAGTCTCTAATAATACGCTCTCCTACGAGCTTGGTGTTAGCGTAGGGAGATTCAGGATCACTCACTGGGGTAGACTCATCTACGGGCAGCTTCTCCACATTCCCATAAACAGAACAGGAAGAACTAAAAATGAAGTTGGCTACGTCAAACTCCTCACAACACCTGAGGATGTTAATCATGGAGTTGAAATTATTCTGGTAATACTGTAGTGGCATTTCTACAGAATCCCCTACAGATTTGAGCGCAGCGAAATGAATTACCCCTATAATATCTGGATTCTCCTCAAATACGGATCTTACCTTCTCATAATCCACCAGATCATAAGCATAGTTAACAATCTCCTTTCCGGTAATTTGATTGATTCTTGGGAAAGTATCATCTGAGGCATTTAGCAAATTGTCTACTGAGATCACGCCATATTTGCCTGCTTCAAGGATTTCGATAGCCGTATGGGACCCTATGTATCCAGCCCCTCCGGTAACGAGAATTTTTGCCATGAAATATTTTTGCTTGTATGTTAATGAATATGTTTGAATTCCTGAATACCGAAATTAGGGTATACATTACAACTTCCTGTTTATGAACGCTTAAACTGCTGAAAAGGATTTATCACCGGTTTAGTAAAAAATCCTTTCTTCTACTCTTCCCGTAAGATTCTCCCCCCTGAAAGATACTGGTAATCTAATTTTATGTGCATTTTCTACGTTTATAATTGTGAAGGGTCGTGGCAGGAAATTTGTTAGGGTAAATTGTAACAACTTACATTCAGATGTATCATGTACATACTCTTATTTTTTTGCCATTCAATTGTTAAGAGCAACATTCCTACCCGTTTGTAGATTTTTTCTCTTATTTTTACAAAAAATTTAACTTTACAAGCCTATACCAGACTTTACCCAATAAGTAGTTATTATGTGGAAACGCAATGCGAAGGGAGTATTCCTTTCGATACTTCTAGGGTTTAGCTTCTGTCATTTACAAGCCCAATCATACGGTAGGCATCCGTTTGACGCCAAGAACTTCAACCTTGGCTTCCTCATGGGATTAAACCTAAACTCTTACAACCTTAAGGAACAAACACAGGTAGAAGACGAAGGTAAAATCCTTGAACGCCTGGAACTTATTAACAGGCCTGGGCTTACCTTAGGTATGATTGCTAACTTTAACATCAGCAGTCAGCTGTCCCTGCGGATTATCCCCTCCGTTTCACTGGAACAAAGAGACTTTACCTACACTTTTTCTGACGGAGAAGTACAGGACAGAAAAATTGAGGCTTCCTATTTTAATGTGCCCGTTCTCCTCCAGCTAAAATCTAAATATTATGAGGCTACACGGATTTATGTATTAGGAGGATTTCAGTTCGGGGTGAATCTCGCCAGTAATGAAAAAGTGAGAAATGACCCCCTCCTCTTAAAAATCAGGAATGAAGATTTAAGTGTCGTCATAGGGACGGGCATCAATCTGTATGGAGATAGGATTAAACTTTCTCCAGAAATACGATATAGCATAGGCTTACTCAATGTGTATGAACCCCTCTACACTAGCCATGCTAATGCCATCCAAAGATTATTCAGTCAGGTGATTACCCTGAATGTCAATTTTGAATAGCCAATTTTTCATTCTGTAACAGGCTAGAGAGAATAGCCACTATCCTATCCGTAGCTTTTCCATCCCAAAGGGGAGGTAGTTGCCCTTTCTTATAGGTATCTGTTTCTATTTGATTTACCAGCCCCATGATAATCTCCACATCAAAGGGGACCAGTGTGTTAGTTCCCAGGTCCACGGTAATGGGCCTTTCTGTATTAGGCCTAAGGGTAAGGCAGGGAATTTTTCTAAAGGTAGTTTCCTCCTGAATCCCTCCACTATCTGTCAGCACATACTTGCAGCTATGGATAAGTTTCTGGAAGGAAAAGTATCCCATAGGATCAGCTAGTTTTACCTGTTCTAGGCTCAGCAGTTCCTCCATTAAGCCAAAGCTCTCAAACCTGGCTTTGGTACGTGGATGTATGGGAAAGATGACCTGACGCAGCTCCGAGACGTTCTCCAGTATGCGTAGTAGTTTTTGTAGTCCCTCTTTTACGTCTACCGTAGCAGGTCTATGCATAGTCATAAGCACAAACTCCTGAGGCTGTATCCCTAGCTCTTCCAGTATCTGGCTTTGCTGGATCTGCTCATCAAAATGCACCAAAGTATCTATCATGGTATTTCCTACCATATGTATGTGTGCGCTTGCCTTTCCTGCCGACTGTAGGTGCTTTTCTCCACTCTCTTCTGTCACAAAGAAATGGTCAGTAATCTCATCCGTAAGTATTCTATTATTCTCTTCGGGCATCCCTCTATCAAAACTTCTCAAGCCACTCTCCAGATGTACCAGCATCTTCCCCATTTTATGGGCTGTGATGGAAGCAGCTAAGGTTGAATCTACATCTCCTACTACCATGACACAGTCAGGTTTATAGGTTTCCCGCATAAGCTCTTCCAGCCGGAGAATGATTTCTCCCATACGAGCTGCTGGCGTACCACTAGATACATTCAACCAATAATCAGGCTGAAACCCAAACTGGCTGAAAAAAATACTGGACATTTTATCATCGTAGTGCTGCCCCGTATGGACTACCTTAAGATCTATGTCGGGGTATTGACTGAGAATGGCATGAAATCGAGTGATTTTGATAAAGTTAGGTCTGGTACCTACTACGATTAACAGCTTTTTCATGTATGTGTAATAGAAGATTCTGGCCGCATAAATAGTTGAGAAATTTTAGAGAAATACTTAGAGTAGATCAACAGAAAGTTGGTGTTGAGGCCATATTTTTTACATGCTTTGAGCATTTCCCTGTTGATGGTGATGGTACTTGATAGGTTACGGGTACTGATTCCCCCATTTCGCATCCGCACTAAAACAGAGGGGATGTAGGAAGAGCTCACCTGCCCCTGGTACAGCATTCTGACCATCAAATCAAAATCTGCACAGATTTCATAGCTGGTATCAAAATTACCCATTTTTTCATAAAGGGAGGTACGCACAAAAAAAGTAGGATGTGGCGGCATCATCCCTTTCCTAAACTTACTTACCGTAAAGTCCCTGGCGGGATAATAACGGGTAATATAATCTGTATTTTCAGCATCTACATAGACAAGATCTCCATACACTGCCCCTATAGAGGAATCTTCAAAAGCTTTCATGACCGTAGAAATTACAGAAGGATGTTCATACACATCATCTGCATGTAAGAACCCTATGACCTCACCACTAGCCATACATATGCCTTTATTCATGGCATCATATAAGCCTTCATCTCTCTCACTTACCCACTGGTCAATGTGCTGCTCATATGCCCGAATAATATCCAGGGTGCCATCCGTAGATCCCCCATCAATGATTATGTATTCTATGGAGGGATAATCCTGCGCTATGATAGAGTCTATACAGCTTTTCAAATAGGCTTCCGCCTGAAAGCACACTGTAATCAAGGATATGGTAGGGGTTCCCTGCATGTATTTACCTGGGGCCTTTGAAGTGATAAATGATTCCTAACCGTAGCCTAAGGGTGTAGTCGAAATATTCTTCCTGTGGGTTTCCTGGCAGGTTAAGGGTCAGGTCTCCCTGGTCATAGGTGAAGGTAGCCATCAACTCGGCACTCCATTTCCCGTCAATTAGCATGCCTACTCCTGTACCTGCCTGGGCATAGAATATATTCCCTTGTTTAAACCTCTTAAAGGCTTGTTCTCTCCGTTCATAAAATCTTTCTATATACCGCTCCCAGCCCAAGGATCCCTGTATAGGAAAATAGAATCTACCCAGGGCAGGCTGTATCCGCAACACCGGTCCCACTCTTAGCTGATGTACCCAAAATTTGGCATCTGCCTGTTGGCGCACATAGGTATGCTGCTGGTCAAACTGAACCCCTAGACTGAGAAAGCTTGCTAACTTTCTCCCCAACGCCAGATTTAGCCCTCCATTCAAATTCCTGGGTGAGTAGTTCCCATAGGTGGCTTGGGATTGGGTAAATCCATTTCTACCTGCTTCTCTATATTGAATGTGAAACTGTGTCTGAATCCACCAATTTCTGTTCTGCCCTATACCTTCAGTCAGTTGGAGACAGCAAAAGATCCCTACGATTACCTGAATGAGCCTATTTTTCTTATATCCCATGCTGATCAATAATGGGGAGTATTTGATCTATCCACTGCTTATACCCTGCCTCCACCAGGTGAATCCCATCTTGGGTAAAACGGTCAATAAGGAACCCTTCTGAAGTTAGCACTTCATTTAAGTCCAGAAAGGCTATCTCCTGCCTTAGGGCAAGTTCTTCCAGGGTCTCATTTAGCAACTTAATCTGACCATTCACCTTGTCAGCCTGTGGATACTCTTTCCCTACTAACAGAACGGACTGAAGGATGGGGGTAATATTCCGTTCTCCTATCTCAAGGAGAATAGATTCAATATTCTCCACAATTTCTTCCTGCGGTGCTCCTCCCCCGATATCATTTATCCCTACCATTAAAAAACAGAGATGACCTGAGGAAGGCCAAGTTACTTGATCTATCCTGTCTAGTACATGTCTACTGGTATTTCCACCTATTCCTTCATTTATAATATCTGCTCTGCCCGTCCAGGCTTGCCAGTGCCCACCCGCGGTAATAGAGTCTCCCAACATAAGAATTCTGGTAGGAAAAGGACTATCTGATAAGGAATCACATCCGAAAGGGAGGAAACATAAAAAAAGGAATAATAAGGGTCTTCTTGTTAAGACTTTCATACAGCCAAATGGTGCTTGTGTTTGTATTAATGACAAACAGAATGGTGGTAACCCCTGGAACTTGGTATTACATACCTTGAGGTATGCATAGAAGAGCTTTTACAAGATAGCTATCTCATCCTTTAATCTAATGCTAACATTACCCTTTCCCTAACTTTTTTGGCAGGATTACCCCTATAAATTTGATACGCTTCCAAATTTTCTGAGGCAACAGAGCCCACTGCCAATACAGCATGGGTTTCTGCATGTACACCCGGACAAACTACTGCCTTAGCTCCTATCCATACGCCATCCTCCAGTTCTATGGAACCCGTTATCAGATCAAAGGAAGCTTTGCTATAATTATGGTTTCCTGTGAGTAGCATAGCTCCTTGGGAAAGGCAGACACTTTCTCCTAGTTTCACAGGAACCAGGTTATCTATCCATACCCCTTCTCCTACCCAGCTATGGGCTCCCACTTCCAGTAACCAGGGATACTTTACGCGCACACCGGGCTTTATAATCACTCCCTCCCCTACCTTAGCTCCAAAACTTCTTAGCAAGAACCGCTTGAAGCTGTAAGAAACTATGAGGGGATTCTTAAATAGAACTGCCTGAACTAAAAACCAGCTTATCACCCGCCAGCGAGAGGCGCCTACATGAAAATCCGAGTTGTCATATATAGATAAGTCTACCTTAGACATCCGATAAAAATAAGCTTTTGTAAGATGTTACTAGTGCTGCATTCTGAGATTTTTTTTCTGCATAGGCCCTGGCTCCTTTTTGCCAGAATTGGAATTCTTTCTGATCAAGCTTGGCTATCTCCTCTAATTGCTGAGTCCATAACTCTTCTTCCAATGGGAGGTCCCATCCCGCATTCTCTTTCTCTAAGGCTCGCCAGGGAGTTTTTTGACTAATGATCACGGGAGCCCCTTTAGCAAATGCCTCAAATATAGCATGTCCAAAGTTTTCTCCATGGGTAGGAAGGGCAAATACATCTACTACGGAAAGCTTCTCTTCTACGCCCTTATGAGTAAGGACACCTCCGTATAACACCTGTATATTTCCGGGTAGGTTTTCTATTAGGGCCTGGCAATTTTCCCAGTAGGCCTCATCCTCTACAGGCCCCCAAATTAGGAGGGTTACCTGAGCGCTTACTTTCTGGAGAACAGCCAATAGGAAAGCCAGATTCTTTTTAGGGTGAATTCGTGAGATAAACCCCATAACCAGCTGTCCTGCCACTTTTAGTTTTCTGGTAGGAGGAAGAGAAGGTAGGTGGGTGAGGTTAGCTATGACTGAAGGGGAAGCCTTGGCTCCCATGTATTGAGTAATATCTTCTGCTTCCTGCTCATCTGTTGCATGAAAGATCATGTGTGCAGGTAAGCCCATAAGCCTTACCCATGCGAGGAATAATAATTTTCGGCCCTTCTTATACTGGATAGCTCCCTTATGTAGCATCCCTCTAGGTGCCCATACAAGCTGAGCGCTCATCCTTTTCATGGCTAATAGGTACACCGGCCACACCGCAAACTTGACTGAAAACATACTATTCAAATAGACATATACCGGATTGACTTCTTTGATCAATCTCTCCAGGCTGGATAGGGTTAGCCAGCCTGGACTGGCATACCAAACTTTAGCGCCTCCTTCCCAGGCTATCCAGGTATTAGGAGAAATTTCAGCATAAGGTTCCTCATCCCCATAGTCTCTATCTCCTGTGAGAATCAGTAACTCATAATCTCCCGCTAACTCTCTGCATAGATTAGCTATGGACCTGATAGGCCCTCCCGCTTTATACCCTGGCAGAAACCAGTCCGTCATGATCAGGAGTGTAGGTTTCATCTTAGAGATCATTTTTTTCAAGCCATGCGTTCATTACTATCATCAGCCAAATTTGTAGCCATATCACTTGATCATCACCTGCCAGGAAGGCTGCCCACTGCTTTCTCAGTCCATCTGCCTTAATCCAATTCCTGTCCAGAAGCTGATCTATATGGTGTTGACAGAAGGGATTCAGCTCATTTCGCATCCAGTCCTTCCAAGGGAAGACAAAGCCCATTTTCTTTCTATGGACCACCTCCTTTGGAAGTAAATCTCCCAAGGATTCTACCAGTAGAGACTTAGGATAATACGGAAACTTATGTTCATCTGGGATTCCCCATGCATATGACACCAGCTCATGATCAAAGAAAGGCACCCTTACTTCAAGTCCATGAGCCATACTCATTTGGTCTGCGTCTCGAAGTAGTACATTTTGGGTGTAGGTAGAAATTTCTGCCCAGGAAATTTTACTCAGCTCCGGTAATTCCTGCCAATGGGTACGTGATTCATTAAGGAGATAGGCTGGCATATTCTGTACTTCCTTAGGTAAGGAGAGTAAATTAGCTAGCTCCTCTTCAAGCTGTAGTTTTCTAAAAATAGGATACACCCTTGACAGATCCAGTCTCCCTACCCGTAATATTTCTTGCAGCCTGTTACGCTGGTTTCCGGGGATAAATGGCCCTAGGGGACCTGCCACTGCTTTCCTGGCAAAGGCAGACACATTCCACCACTTCTGGTACTGGAATAGCTTATGCCAATACCTAAATACGGGATAGCCCGCAAATACTTCATCTCCTCCCAGACCGGAGAGGGCTACTTTCAGTCCTGCTTTACGGGTGTACTTAGAGATTAAGTAGCTATTAATCCCATCTCCACTGGGGTTATCCATGGCAGCTAGTGCTTCAGGTAAGTCCTTTAGCATAGCTTCAGGCGAAAGCCTAATTTGCTGGTGTTCCGTCCGAAATTTCTTGGCTATCTGTAAGGCAAAGGGGCTTTCATCAAAGGCTTTCTCCTGGAACCCTATGGAAAAAGTATGAATGGGCCTTTCTGAACACCTGGCCATAAGTCCCACAATGGCGCTTGAATCTATCCCTCCTGATAAAAACGCTCCTAAGGGGACATCACTCATCATCCGCTTTTCCACTGACTCTGTGAGCAGAGTGCTGACCCTTTTTTGGATATATAACTTGCTATCAGATTGGCCTGCTTCTGGTGCTTTTGGATGCCAGTAGGAATGCTGAGAGAAGGTACCCTCGTGCCAATGGGCATATTCTCCAGGCATCAATTGCACTACTTCCTTCAGCAGGGTATGTGGCGCATGTACAGTTTGATAGGTAAAGAAATCCTGTAGGGAGGCTGGCCTAAGCTCTGAGGAAACCATATCACTTTTCAGCAGGGCTCTTAATTCTGAGCTAAAGAGAAGATGCTGCTCCCTATAAGAAATATATAGCGGTTTAATGCCCAGTCTATCACGGGCCAGGAGGAGGCTACGCGTTTGAGTATCCCAAAAGGCGAGTGCAAACATCCCATTGAAGCGAGCAAAGGCAGCTTCTCCCCATCTTATAATTGCGGCTAGGACTACCTCGGTATCTGATGCTGTTTGAAAGGGAAAGGGTGCGAGTTCCTCTTTGAGGGACTGGTAATTATAGAGTTCTCCGTTGTAGACCAGCTTATATCTTCCAGATGGATCTTGAAAAGGTTGGTTAGCGCTAATGGAAAGGTCAATGATGGATAGCCTCCTATGGCCCAGCACAGCCCGCTCCCCCTGCCAGATCCCCTCAGCGTCAGGCCCCCTATGTGCCATGGCCTTACACATCCGCTCTACAGCCTGCCTGTGAGTATCAGTGATTTGGAGGGATACTATTCCATTTATTCCGCACATGTGTTTTTGTTCAATGCAAAGCTAACTAAGCCCTTTCTGGAAAAGGAAGCTAAATTTCCTATTGGCTTTCAAGCACACTCAGTAGGGTAGCTGCCCAGCTGTCTGGGGTGATCTGTTTGGCTAGTTCCCTACTCCGCTTGCCCATCAAGATTAATTCTTCATCAGATAGGGAGAAGAGTTTTTCTAAGGCTGTCTGTAAAGAGCCTATTTCTCCTGCCCTAAATGCCAGGCCATTATAGCCTACCCGCAGGAAGCTTTCTCCAGCTCCACAGCTGTCGGAGACAAGCACAGGTAAACCTGAAGCTACATATTCATGTAATACTACACCCCAGGGTTCTTTTATGCTGGGCAGAATACCCGCCCCACAGCTACTCAATACCTCAGGAAGGTTCCCAGGCTGCACAAAGCCCAAACAGTTTACCTTGGGAATCTTCTCTGCTTCAGCTTCTAATGGGCCTGTTCCTGCTAGCCATAACTCCCAATCAGATGTGGGAAGCTGCCTAAAGGCTGTCAGCAAATGCTGTACCCCTTTCTCCTTTACTAACCTCCCCACATATAGTAATCTTTTAGGAAATGTAGGGGTAGTAGACCTTGTTAAACCCTGCTCCATAAAAACGGGAACATCCGCTGAGTAATATCCAGTTCTAATTTGGTGGGCCTTATACCCCAGTCTACTCGCAAAAGCATATTGCCGAGGGCCTGGCACCCAAAAATGAGAAAAGGAGGGCTTCAGCAAGATAGGACTTAGCCAGCTAGCCAGGTGCTGTTTGGGAGAATTTATCCATTGGTTATCTGCTCCTACCACAGTAGGAATCCCTTGCTGAAGAAAGGCCTTAGCTACTTTTGTATACCATTTATCTACCCACCCACTTACAAATACAAGATCAGGTGAAAATGCCTGAATCTCTTCCCACAGGTCCTTTTCAGGTTGGCTATTTCGCTCCATTTTTCTCATGGCTTCCTCTTGCTCAAATTGGAAAGGAGCCTCTTGATTTACCGGCCAACAGATAAGCAATACCTCCACGCCCGGAATACTAGCTAATGCCTTTAGACAAGCCATCACATACCCGGCAAGTTCCATATACAGGATCAAGATTCTCATGCTATGAGGGTATTGGATTTCGGCTTTAGATGGATCATTACTATTACCACCAGAAAAAACATAATGGTAAACGCATTTAAGGAGGAGGTAAGCCAGCTTTCAAACGTAGCTGAGAGCAGTGCCATGAAAATGAAGGGAAAGGTAATCCCAATTCTTCTCATCCTTAAAAATTGTCCTATGAGAAAGATCAGATAAAACCCCAAGCCCAGGAAACCATTATTCATGAGGAAAGTCAAGTAGGAATTATGCATTCCTCCCTGGTGCTCCGTGGCGATAAAATTCTCACTTAGCTGTTTAAACACATACACCTCATAGGCAAACCCTTTCCCTATCCAGGGATTCTCATTGATATAATACAGCCCTACAGACCAGGCAAGAAATCTACCTGTACCTGTAGTTAAAGACTCTACCCGTAAGTATTCTTCCAGGCCTACTCCCTGTACGATTCCCTCCAGGCTAAAGTACCTGAGAATTATTAATCCCATAGGCACTATGATCACCCACAATAGTAAAATTCCAGGAAACCCATTTCTATGAAATAGATAGATAAAAGTAAAAATCCCTATGGCCCCCAAGGCTGTCCGGGATTGACTGATAAGAATGGAAGCTAAGATAAGGGCAAATGCCCAGTTGGTTACTTTTTTCTCCTCGGGATAAAATTCTCTTATGACAAAGGTAAATCCATACAGGAGCGTGGAATAGATCCCCAAGCCATTAGGGTTCCCCATCAGTCCTCTGTATCTCCCTACCAAATAGGTAACAGACGGACTCAGCACCGCCAGGATGAGGCCTACCCCTAATATCAACATCCCCAATCTTAATATGTCCAGGAGAATTTCCTTTCCATACCGACTCATCAGGTAAGGTAAATAGTGTAGTACCATAAAAATGAAGAATGCGTAGGAGAATAACCTGGTTAAAGAAGAAACTAAGACGGGGCTTCTAAATGCTCCTAACAATGCTACCATACAAAAGGGAACTATCAGTAGGAAGGTTATATCAAATTTAATCTTTCCTCCTGCGAATAGGCCAAGGGTTCTGGCCGTAAGCAGCACCAGTATGATGGGCCTAAGCCCTTTTATAAATTGGAGGGAGTCTAACCGGCTATCTCCCAAGGTTAGAATAAGTAGAAAGAGGATGAACATCTCTTTATCCTTTCTCTTCTGAAGCCAGACTAATCCGACCAGCATTAAGTACATATTAGAAAGGGCTGTGAATATCATTCCCATGACCCATAACATGGCCATTTGGATAAACACAGATTTATACTTTCTAATGAATTTCTTCACTTGGACATATTTGCTGGGGCTACTGAAGGAATAATGCCTCTAAAGCGTTTCATCATACGATCTATTACTTTTTCCCAGGTAAATTTCTCTGCTACTCTACTAAGGGCATTTACCTGTTTTTGCTGTAGGGGAGCTGTATCCATATGAATAGCTTCCTTAATAGTAGAAGCTAATAAGGGAACATTACCCGCTTCTAGTAACCACCCTACGGCATCATCTACTACTTCAGCTACTGCTCCCACATCAGTGGCTATAATGGCACACCCTCTGGCCATGCCCTCCAGTATAACAGTAGGCATCCCTTCTGCATAGGATGGACATATGAGTACATCTGCCTCTGTAAGTAAACGCTTTATATTCTCTTCTTCTTTTACCATCCCCCAGTAAGTGATGTTAGGACTCTGGATTCTTTTATCCTCCGGTATATTTCCAATAAAATCAAAGGTAAACATTTCATTTTCCGTGAGTTGGCCTAAGGCTTTTATTAGCTCCTCTGTACCTTTTCTCCTTTCATATCTACCTACAAATACAAAGCGTCTTACCTGCTGGGGAGTAGCTACCTGGCTCACTACCCATGATTCCGGTATCCCTATGGGAAGAGAGAGAATTTGCTCATTCTTTATTCCTAGCTCCTGTAAGATAGGGGTCAGTTTCCCTCCTAGTGATTGCACATAATCAGCTTCCTGTACATTCTTCCTGACAAAGGGTTTATAAGCCTGATAAATGAATTTCTGTTTCACCCCAAATGCCATCTGATACATCTCCAAACCATGAAAATTAATGATTACTGGTGGAAGAGAGGAGTCCATTTTCCTGGCTTTAAGATAGGCCCATGCCGTAAAGCCCTGTGCATATACGAAGTCAGTTTCTCTGATCCTGTTAATATATTTATTGATAATGGATTTTGAATGGGAGAAAGACTCTGCAAAGTAATGACCCGGCCAATGATAAAAAGAAGGAAAGGATACCGGTAGAAACTCAACTTCCCAGGAGGCCTCTAAGCCTAACTTTTCTATGAGGCTTCCCCTAGGTACACTAGTATGAGGATGGTATACATCTACTTTGGCGCCTTCTTTGGCTAAATACCTACATAGCAGGCTAGAATGCTTTTGCATCCCTCCTATGCTAAAGGGGAAGAGCCCATCTGTAAGAAGTGATATATACATAAGCTAGCTTTGGCGTAGTTACCTAGGGGTTAAGACAAATTTATCCAGCAGTATGCCTGAAGAGCTACAAGAGAAAGTTAGGGTAAACCCGTGCGGGTCTATCCCATCGAGTTCCATGGAATAGGTAGTAGCAGATGGAAACCCATTTTCATCTAAGCCTTGGTTACTCCTTTTGAGGGTGAATTTCCCCACTTCTTTCCCGTCTTGGAGAACGCGAATATTTCCTCCCCTTTTCTCTTCATTAGCCACTGCCAAGGTTAAGATAGCCTTTCCGGAATTAAAGCTACGCCCAGGAATAGTATAGGATACGGTAGCCTTAGCCGTTTCAGCTTTTACAAAAGTGGTAAAGCTTCTAAAGTCAAGCTTCTCCCCATCCTTTACCGTTACCCGCTTCATATCTGTTGCTGCTTCATACACTTCTGCTTCATAGGCCATTTCTGCTTTCCAATTTACAGGATGCCCCGTTTCATGCCAGCTATCCAATTGCCAGAAGGTGGGTGTGGTTGAATCTGTCAAATCCAGCATATACACGCTTCCCTGCTTCCTGACTTCCATAGTCATTTCTTCTCCCAAAAATGAGATGATAATATTTTTCCTGACTGCTACATTATCCGCTGTATTTGAATTAGGGTTAATACTACAGGCAATGGCATACAGTTCTTTTTCCTCATGCTTCCTAATAGTCACCACTACCCTGGGGTCTCCTGCCCAATACCTGAAAATGGGATTTCCCTCTTCATCTGTCAGCAGGTGCCCCTCTTTCAGAATGTCTTCATAATAAGAGGAGATAGCCTGCGCATAGGCAGGGGTGGAGAGCTGCCAGGTATAATTGCGTGGATCTGGATAGTATTTCCCTATAGATTCATTAAAAAAGCCAACGTAAAAAAACTCTGATCCTATAACAGACAGGTTCTTTAACAAACCCAGCCATTGGGAAGGCCTGATATTTTTAGAAGAGTCTTTAGACCAGCCAGCTGCTATAAATGGGGAACATACTGGGTCGCCGGCCAGTATTTCCACTTTTCTGGTCTTCTCCATCCAGTTCCACCCATGCCAAGGCCCCGCGCCTGTCTCCCAAAATTTAGGCTCACGAGGGTAGAAATCCGTAGTAGAGTAATACTTCCCGTTTATCTTAGTCAATATCTTTTTAGCTTCATTCCAGTAAAACCGATTATTAGGGGTATCTCCTCCGTCAATTCCGTACCAAGTGAAGGTAGTTTTATACGACTTAGGCACAGCAGAAAGAAACTGATCACTATACAATTTTCTGAGGGAAGTCTTTTTGTAGGCCTGGTATGCATCCCAATTCTCATAGGACAATTTGACTTTCTCCTTTACCACTGTTGGGTCCATGGCTAATACCTCTCCTCTTATGGGATAGGGGGATACTTCCCCATTCTCATTAATAAAGTTTAGGGGTCTGGTAAGCTTTTTCAGGATACTCTCTATGTACAATTTCTGAGCTTTTCCGTCCTTCTTTAATAAAGTAGCCTTGGCAGCAGGACTAATGTACTTGAGGTCTGGATTTACCACTCCATTTTTAGCTAAAAATTCTCCATCTACCGTCTTTAAGTAGTAGTCTTCCGGTAAGTCTTTCCGCATGACGTAGGGAGTAGGGATTTCTTCCCCTATATCTGATAACCTAGTCTGAGGCCATAAAGTAGTAAGCCCTAAGGGAATATCAGGATATTTATTGGCAAGGTCTATCCAGTTTTTAAGAAAGCGATCATCCCTTTCCAGCTCTGCGGGATTCCTCGCAACTACACTATTCCCCAGATCCAACAGATAATTCCAGTGTAATGCCATCTCCTCTTGTATAGAGTAAGAGATAGGCACTGCCTTAGATTTTCCTATTTCTTCCCTAAAAAGGCCTGATAAATAGGAATAGCTAATCCAGCTGTAGAGCCTGTGCATCTGATGTCCGCTAGCATACCTAGGTAGTGGATATCCTTTCAGCTGCGCTAGTGGCTCCATTTCCGAAGAGAAAATAGAAGCTGGATATTCACTATTTACAGGCTCTAAACTCCTTACCGCCTGGGAGAAAGGCCCCTCCTGATTCCGCTTTTTGATTCTCCTAACTTCATATCCATAGCGTTGGTTATTAAACCTAAAGGTTAGTGGGGTATTCTCCCAGAACTGGATATAATGCTGGAGGTGAATATCTTCATCTACAAACCTGTCAAATAGGACAATTTCATCTATGTCCCCTATGAAGCCTTCTGAGCTTCCAGCCTGATGTCCCAGAATCAGCTGGCTACTACATCTGGAATCTCTGCAGATCCGTTCGCCTTTTTTATCTATCCGGGTGGAAAATCCTTCAGGTACCTCCCCATCTACCCATACCTCTTTTAAGCCGGATTTAGCATCATACTTAAATACGAGATGATGCCATTCATTATCCAGAAAATACTCATAGCTATTTTTCCCAGCCCCATCCAGGGGAATGTACATATTGTGGGCCCACATCTGTCCCTCCTCATCTAACACCCTGGTGCTGAACTGTAGACTGTTTGTGCGTAGGTGTGTGTATAGGCTATAATCTGTAGCGGAGAATAACCTACAGTTAGGGTTAAAGTCGGTTCTGGGAAGCCTAAAAAAGAAGGATAGGGTAAGACCGTCTCTGTTCATACCAGAGTCCATTAGGTAGTTATCCGAACTTTCCCGGTTCAGCCGAAGAAATTTCCGTTGGCTATTAGCTATTTCACCCTTAGGAACTCGTACATCCTGATAAGTAGGAGCCTCCGCCTGTTCTTCCGCTACCAGGGAGGTCCTAAATCTGGAATTTACTTCATTCACTACGTCATATCTAACGTCTTCCTCCTCAAAGTTCCAATAGGCTACAGGTGTCTGGGCCTGTAAGGAGAGCACTCCTCTCAGAACCCATAGAAAACCAAATGCTATGAGATGTTTCTGTTTCATTGTAGATTTCTCACATAATCTTTAGTTTATAGATCCCCTTCCCTGCCCATACATGCTCTGCAAACTCTTTGTAGGTGGGGAAGCTACTGACGAGCGCCTCTTCTAAGGCTAAACTCGCACATAAGTCATAAAATTTCTCACGGTAAGCAGTAATCTTCTTGAGGGTCTCCTCTCTTATCAGGTAAGGGTCAAGCTGCCTGTAGCTCATTTCCTGTACCCCTTCATTAACAGCCGCAGGATGGTCCTTCACCTTAATCACGAATCTGTCATCAAAGAAAAAATCTCTTCCCCCCACAGAAGGAGTGGTTACTATAGGGAGTCCAGTCAGTAAATATTCCATAGAAGCCCACATGGCTCCCTCCTTTTTAGATAATGCCAGTCCACAATCACTCTGATTAAGGATATGACTTACTTCTATGGAAGGAATTCTTTCTTTATTAAAGCAGGCATGTTTAATTCTAGGCTCAAACCCATACAGGTCCCAGAAGCCATTTTCATCTCGTATATCAGGCCAGAAGTAAGTAACGATAAACAACCTCTCAACTTTTTCCGCCAGATGTATGCGCTTGTACTTCTTAGCTGCAGCTATATACACTGCTTCGTACTTTTTTTCCAGCTCAGGTCTTATGGTGAAATTGTGTTCACAAGCATGAATATTTTGATTAATAAGGTAGGATCTGAATCCAAAGGACTTCGCGAATTGATACTCTTCCTGACTATTATGCAGGAGAATCATATCAATACCATTCTTTTTTAGCTGCCGAGAAAGTTTATGGTATAACCTCAAACTGGTCCATGAGAATTGCCACATAGGATGAACGAGTAAATAAGCTTTCCCTGAGCCTGGATTTTTGAGCTTCGGCCAGTTCGCAATCCCGGTAGAGGCCAGAATGAGTGGCTGATCAGAAAGCTTATATACTTCGTTAATTTTCATGACAAACTAGTCCCTGCTACTTTCTAAGCGATGAAGATGGGTAAACGAGAAAGATAAAAGTCCACAATTCTGGTAGCTGCCTGTCCATCTCCATAAGGATTAATGGCTGTACTCATCTGTCTATAAGCATGAGCATCCTCCAGTAGTTCCTTTACTGAGGAGAATATCTTTTCCTGATCAGTCCCTACCAGCCGGACTGTTCCTGCGCTTACAGCCTCGGGCCTTTCAGTAGTTTCCCGCATGACCAGTACGGGCTTCCCTAAGCCAGGTGCCTCTTCCTGTACCCCCCCACTATCAGTCAACACCAAATAACTCTTATTCATCAAATACACAAAGGGGAGATACCCTAAGGGGGGCAGTAAGTAAATATTGCTGTGATGCGTAAGCTTATCATAGACTACACCCTGCACATTAGGATTCAGGTGAACGGGATACACAAAATCCACCTCCGGAAAATGATCTGCTAATTGGATGATGGCCTCACATATGTTCTGAAACCCCCCACCAAAATTCTCTCTCCTATGCCCTGTAATTAACACCATCTCACGCTCTTTACGGGGTTCAAAGCCGAGCCCTTTAAGTTGATTTTCTACGCCTGTAGCTAACCCCTCTTCTGCTAATTTTTTCACTACCCATTGTAGAGAATCTATGACTGTATTTCCGGTCACATGTATGGCGTCATCTTGATAGCCTTCCTTCAGCAGATTTTGTCTGGCTGATTCAGTGGGAGCAAAATGGATATCTGTCAAAACGCCCGTCAGCTTTCTATTAGCTTCTTCGGGATAGGGAGCCATTAAGTTTCCAGTCCGTAATCCAGCTTCTACATGGCACACCTTGATCTGTTGGTAAAAAGCAGCCAGGGAACTAGCCATAGTAGTAGTAGTATCTCCATGCACAAATACGTGATCAGGTTTGTAGGTGGATAGCACCTCTTTTAAGCCTAAAAGGATTCTGGAGGTCACCTCATACAGGCTTTGGTTAGCCTTCATGATATCCAGGTCAAAGTCAGGTTGGATGTCAAATAGTTCGAGTACCTGATCTAGCATCTCTCTGTGCTGTGCCGTCACACATACCTTACATACTACCTCTGGTGCATGGGTTTCAAAGGCTTTTACCAGGGAAACCATTTTGATGGCTTCTGGTCTTGTCCCGAATATGATCAATACTTTCTTCATAGACGTACTACTAAAGGGCAATTAACTTTTGCCAGTCAGACTTGAAGTAGGCTTTGGTGAAATACGTTTGCGCGAGTTGGTGGTGGCGTGTCTTTTGGTCATAAGAGGTGCTGGGAAAGGTCAGGCCGTACTCCCCTTTATTCCCTTCAAGCACTTTCCCACATTCATGTGCCTTTACAAAAGCCGAATAGTCCCCTACCCAGGGAGAAATCAGCACTTGTAATCCGCTAGCGAGGTATTCTCCAAATTTCGTGGGGGCGGCTACCTCATTCGTAACTGATTTCTCTCGGATCAATATTCCATAATCACTGAGTTGGAGGTGGTGAACCACCTCATCATAAGGAAGCCATTTTTGGATTATCCTGTCAGGGTAGGTCTGTACCGTTTTCATAGTAGAGGCATCTGACCGGGATAGTAGGAGTAGCTTGGCTTGTTTATTCTCCCTAAACCAGTGATATAAGTAGGTGTCAAACATCTCAAAAGACTGCCACTGGGCAGAAGAACCTGCATACACAAAGATGATATCCTCTCTCTGGAAACCGTATGTCTCCCTCAGGGCTACTAGCTCCTCTTTTTCAGGAAAGGGTTGTTGAAATTTCTTACTGATGGTACAGGGGACTACTATATGGCCTTCCCCTTCATATGCATAGGTAGCTTCAAACCAGCTAACCATTTTTTGGGAAACCGCTCTCCTAAAATCTGACTGATGGATAGCTTTCTCCTCAAGCCCTGAAATGGTTCTTTTCATATGTTCACTGGGTACTACCTCATACTCATTCCACTCTGCACTTACGGCCCCTTCACTATCATAGACCATGGTCTTCACCAGGCCTATTTTCTTTAACATCAAGGCTAAGTTAGCAGCCAAGGGACTTAGGGCCATTACTTTACTCCTTCCCAGAAATGGCCATATGAGGAGAAGCGTAACTATATTCCACTTCCAAGAGCCCATAAATGGGAGCATGGGGAGGAAGTGCGCATCTTTATAGGCAGCTTTCCTACTAGCTCTTTGTGCAAAAAAGTTTCGGACTGATAGAAATCCAATGATGCGGACAGGTTGGTTCAGCTCATCATTCAGGTAAGAACATACCTCTACTACGTATGACCTGTAAATCCCTTCAGACTGATTTCCAAAAATCAGATATACCATGATGTGCATTAGACATTTACCATAGCCCCTTCTTCCAGAATCTCCTGATAGTAGGTCTTCAGATGGTGCATATGGCGGTTATATTCAAACTTTTCTGCTATTCTTTCTCTATTCTCAGCCTTGTATCCCCAACTCATTACCTCTTTCATCCCCTGATAAAAGGCTTCTATGGCTTTTTCTTCTGTGAGAATACCGTGAACGCCTTCTTCTACGAGTTCGGGTATCCCTGCATGACGGGTAGAAACTACGGGTAATTCCATAGCCATGGCCTCCATGAGCGCGTTAGGAATCCCTTCTGTCCAGCCATTAACCGTAATGCTGTGGAGGACATAGGCATCTGCTTCTTCCAGTAAGTCTCTTACCTGCTTGGGAGATACCCATCCAGGGAATTCTACCTCTTCTCTGAACCCGTAGGATTCCGCTAACCTCTTCATTGGCTCCAAATCAGGACCTCCTCCCGCTAATACCAGTTTACAACTTCCTTCCGGTAACTCCTGAACCAGCCTGCGGAAGGCTTTTAATGTAAATACATGCCCTTTTCTTTCTTCAAAGTGAGAAACCTGCAGAAAGATAAAGGGGGATTGGTGGTCTTTATATTGCTTCCTACTAAACAGATCCAGCTTAGTGCCTGAGTATAAAATTAAATGCTTCCCTATGGGAATCTCTACCGCCTCCAGTCTACGTTTTAGAAACTCACAAACAAAGGTGGGAAAGACGTTCTCTCTTGCTAACAGCTCTTTCAACTTCTCTACATAGGTTTTCCTAGTTAAGAAATAAGAGGCATCATGCCCACGGAAAGAGACCACAGTAGGGATATCCTTTCTCTCCAGGTTATCCATAAACCTCAATGCCTCATACCCAAAATGACAGTGGATCACATCAGGCTGAAAATCCTCCACTATCTGATTAATGCGACTGGAGTAGGCCGTATTCTTAAAGAATAAACCCCAGTCATAAATCTCTGCCCACCACCTGAGCTTACGAAGGAGCCTATTTACTTTGTAAGGAACTACTTCTACTTCCTCAAAGGGAAAAAGCGAAGGATTTACCCTTTCTATGCAGACATACTTCACCCGAAAGTCTTGAGCAAGTCCTAGCACTTCATTATAAATGAAGGTAGTAGTATTGCCACCAAAACGGTCCGAGTAAACTAATATTTTCTGCATAGGGTATATTCGTAAAATTATCAGATTGGATTTACTTTCTCCTTCCAATAGACCCTTAATCCTAACTTGCCTTTTTTGAGAAAATGACTTCAAGTAGCCTTGCTCCCTGCTATTTCTCTGACAAAGAAGGGGCCAAACTTCGCGACCATACTTGTGGGCCATATGACCTCATCCTTTATACTTACTTCTCTTGCTAGGATACCATAGTCCCCCCAAAACAGCCTTCCTTATAGCCTTATCCAGTCTGCTGGTGTAATGTGCTGATTATCTCTATCTTTTGCTTGATACCATACTTTAGGCGCTATCACTATTTTCTGTGGGTGATTTCCTTTCCATGCCCCCCACCATGAAAAGGTACTATTAGAAATGAGAAAATGGTTACAGCTACTCATTAGCTGCATGTCATACTTATGTGCCTTGTCCAGCTTCACTGGGTATTCTACTAATTCAAATGGGTGGCCCACTTCTAATTCTTTCCTACACCATGCTATGTCATCAGAGAATACCCATAAGCTAATATCTCCAAGCTTTTCCAGTAGGAGTGCTACTCCCTTTCTATAGTAACTCATGGGCTGGGAACCTAACACCTTACTAAAGTGAGAATTAGAGACGTAATCTCCTCTCCTTACGTGCAGGGCTATTGAATTAGGGGAGGCTTGAATTTTCCTGAGAATGGTCTGTATATGGTCATTCTCCGGTAGGTGAAAGCTGAATTCCTCCCTGAGTTCAGTTTCTATTCCTTCAAAGTATCTTGGGGACTGGAAATTCCCTACCAGGCAGGTTTCATCTGCTAGCTGCAGCAGCTCGGGGTCATATCCTATTGTGGGCTCTAGGTAGACGTTAGGAGGGGCAATAAGGGTGGATAGCTTAGCTTGAACTTTCTCCAGTAAGGAAGTCCTGGGAGGGTGAAATCGTGCTATCTCATGGGAAGTGGCTAGGGCCGCTTTGATGGTAAAATCTTCTAGCTCATATTCCCGAAAAACTCTATTTTCTAGAGGGGTTCTATCCAGTAAGAGGCTTAGATCAAGTTTCAGCTCAGTTTCCCATCTGCTAGCCAGTGCCCTGCCAGCGGCATACTGGAACATCTGGTTCCCAAGTCCTCCCATGAGTCTGAGCATAATCATATGCTAGGCTTTTATCAGCTTCCAGTTTTCCCATACAAAGGGATACTGATAGGTTAACTCATGCGTAAAGGATAACTTTTCTTGTATGGCTTCCATCCTCTCCCTGGCATCAGGAAAGAAATCATGGAACTGAATCTGAAGGTTACTGATCTTATACACCCATCCGTTGGCTAGAATTTCTTCTAGCAGTTCATACTCTCCTCCTTCAATGTTAATCTTGATTAGGTCTATCTCTCGGGTCTGTAGCTCTGCTGCTGTTCTTGAGAATGAGCGAAGATTAGCTATGATCGTTTCTTTATTCTGCCATTCATATGCCTGCTTGGTCTTAAGAATAGTAGAACTTTCTGCCATAGCACTAAACTCTACCTCCTTATCCATAGCCGATAAGCCGTAAGGATGGATCTGGATATGCGGATTAGCTGAAAAGCGATCTTCCAATGCCCTTATGAAGTCTTCTACTGGCTCAAACACATGTATCTTACATCCATAGCGGGCAGATATTTCTGCGGCCCAGTCACCCACGTACCCACCTACGTCCCAGACTTCTGCTTCTGGAGATAAAGGATAGTCCACCCTTAGGGTTTGGTCTCCTTTCTGCTGGTACCACTTGTCTAAAGCCTCTTTATGCACAGGAACTGCTCCGGGTATCATTTTTTGGGATAGGCGAATCAGGAATTGACTGATGTAATGAAACAAGGACCCGATTTTACGAATACTTATAGCGATGATTTTCATAGAGAAGCAGATAAACTAAGGGTTTTCTTATTTAGGGCTTCTTGGTATACTCCCAGGTATTCTCTCCCGCACTTTTCCATAGAAAAGGACTTTTCAGCAAAAGTACGGGCTTCCTCACTCATAGTATGGACTATTTCAGGATTATGATAACAGGAGATAATGGCCGCAGCCATCTTATCTGGATGGATACCATCTATGAGGTAGCCAGATTTCCCGGGAATAATCATATCCGGTAATCCTCCCGTATGAAAACCTATTACAGGTGTTCCACAAGCTATGGATTCCAGTACCGTCTGTGGAAGCGCATCATAGAGCGTAGGCATCACGAACAGATCAGAGGCGGAATACACCAGAGACTGTAGCTCCGGGGACTGTATGTATCCTAACTGAATGCATGGAATGTCTATTTCCTCCATCAACTCCCCTCCATGACCAAATATTAAACACATAATATTTAGTCTTTCTTCTGCTAATACCTTAAGTACCGATAGCATTTCTACAAACCCTTTTCTTCGGTTAGCTATGTCTGCAGAGCCAAAGCTGATACAAAACATATCATCTGGAATATTGAGGGCCTTTCTACAGGCTTCCTTATCCAATGGAGTGAATTGGTCAAGCTCAATTCCATAATGCACTTTGTGAATCTTCTTAGCCAATTTAAACAGGCTGCTATTCATAGCCTCTCTCCATGTCCACTCGCAATTAGCAACTACATGGATATTTCTGTCTTTAAGAACCTCAGCTTTCAATTTCAGATTTTTTGCGGCCAAGCTTCTGTTATTATGATCTCCTAGTTGGGGGCAGCTTATACAGGAGGATTTATAGCCTTCACATGTCCAGGAATAATGACAGCCTCCCGTAAAGGGTTCCATATCATGTAAACTCCAAATAATAGGGATTTTAGCAGGTACAGACTGGAAGAAGGAGGGATAGTCCAGGAAATTATCTATCTGATGGAGGTGGATAATATCTGCATCCGCCATGAGCTCTGGAAGAGGCGTATTTTCATGGTAACCTGCATAGCTAAAATGCTCCAGGTGATTAGGCCTACCTGCATAGTATTTATTGATGTACCTGTAGTAGGCTTTAGCTTTTAGCTTAGCAGTATACTTCCCCAGGCCTGTATGCCGGGGATAGGTCCATTTTACATAGTGGGGATTGGAAGAAGCTTGTCCATGTGCATACACAAAATCAGCCTTCACTCCCTGTTTTCTCACGGAATGAAAAATCCGTTGAGCAGCTCTCGCTGCCCCCCCTCCTAACTGATTATTGAAGTATACAACCTTCATTTCTCCAGAACCTACTAATTTATGTTTAAGGCTTCTTTAATGGTTTTCTTCGCTTTTTCCTTCCAGCTAAACTTCCTGTGGAACATGAGTACCTCATTAAACACTTTCTGGTCAAACTTTTCATCCACCATAAAGTAGATGGGATCAGCAAGCGATGCCTTTTCTATTTCAAATAACTGAAACCGAAAAGAAGGAGTAGCATTTTTATCCTGGGTATGGGTTCCTATTTCATCAAATCCAATATTTCTAATCAGATTTACTGAGGGAACTACACATAGGAAGTTATTCAGCAGCTTATACATGTTCCAAATGTATGCCCAGGAATCTACCCTTCCTTCATAAGCAGAATCAAAGGTAGCTTCATAGTACACGGCTTCATCATATAGATTTATCTTATCATACAGCAGCCCTTGTTCCTTAACCTCCGGCCATATAGGCATATGCACATCAAAGGTATCCCATGCCCGTTTCCATGTGGCCCATCCCCAGCAAGAGCCCGTCTTGGAAAAGTGATAGCCTGTGCCCATGCCTTCCCAGCTTCCCAAAGCATTATGACCACTAATTTCCCCTACTCGGGTATCATGCCTGTATATTTCCAGCATCTGAGAACAGAAGGAGAAAAAAGACTCTGCGGCGTAGCAATCTTCCTCCAGGATGATTCCTTCCTCTACCTCAGAAAAAAACCAGCTTATGGCAGAACTAATGGCCTTTTTACAGCCCAGATTGGATTCTCTAAATAGGGTTTTCACCTCGCATTCCCAGTCTATAGCTGCTACCACTTGCAGGCGTGCCTGCTCACATAGGTTCTTTTCTTCCGGTCTCTCTGCTCTGGGGCCATCAGCAGCTATAAACACTTGCTTAGGCTTAACCAAGCGCATCCTATCAATTACTGCTAAGGCAGTATCAGCTCTTTTGTAGATGAGCAGCAGTACAGGTGCTATGTAAGTGTTATTCTCCAATTAATGTGTGTCTATCCATTCAAAGGGTCCATCCATGATACCTAAGGGGTATTCTTGCCTCTGTTTAAACCCCAGCCAATACTTAGGTGCTAGTACCCTGGCATTTGTAATTTGATTCAAATATCCTGCCCACCAAGCAAAGGTGCTATTAGAGATGACCAATTCCCGGGCATTCATAAGGATTTGAAAGTCTATCAAGGCAGAATTATACTCTAATTGATAGTCTATACCCTGAAAATTAGCTTCTACAAACTCCCTATCATCACTTATAATAACGATAGGATACTGATTTTCCCTATCCAAAACGGATAAGGCGTTTTTGTAATAAGTAGCAGGAAGGCGAAAATCTTTATCTTTTAATGGAGCCAGCTCCCAGTGTTCATAGTCTCCCCTACGTATATGTAAAGCAATATAGGGCTGCTTCAACAGATCCTTTTTTTCATTATAAAATGCTTCTTGCCATTTGGTTTTTAGGGTAAAGACAGATTTTATCTCTTCAGCGTACTCCTTCCAGTACCTTTCTGACTGAAAAAAGCCTTCAAAAAAAACGTAATCGTCCACTTTTTGCAGCACCTCTCTGGGAGGATGTACCCCCTGCTGACATACATGTGTTAAGCCTAAGTACCCATCTAATGGATTAAACATCCGCAGGAGAATATACCTCAGCATGATGGACCACCTGATGCGGGTGTTTTTTCCTTCAGAAAAACCAGCTAAGGTAAAATGGGAGAGGGACCCTAAGCCTTCAATAAAAAAGGTGGTCTTAAGTCGACGAGCAACAGCGTATATAAAAGCAAATTGGAAAAGTTGATTTCCTAGTCTTCCTTGAATTTTAGTGGCTACTGGCATTTTACGTCCAGGGGTTTTCTTTATGGATAGCTACATAGTTTGTGGTTAGGTAGATTTCCAGTACCTCACTGTAGCTATGTACCGGAACCATTCCATCTTTCATGAGCCGGAATAGCTGATAATTATCTTTCAGGGCGTAAAAAAAGTCCTGGAAAGTGGTACCTGAATCCAGGTTACATCCTCCAAATTCAAACTGTATAGCTTTGATTTTACCTGCCTTAAGCGTGTCAGCAGCACCTTTTAGCACTTCTAGCTCATGGCCCTCCACATCCATTTTCAGCAGATCTATCTGATCTTTCTGCTCCTTCTGCATCCAATTATCCAAAGTATCCAGAAAGATCTCCTCTCTCATTTCTTTCTCTATCCCGTGGTGTGCTAACCTTCTTTTGTACACGCTTGCCATGCCTGCCCCTTCTACGTGGTAAAACAGTTCTTTTTCTGAAGTCTCATGGCTGAGTCCGAAAGGGTAGGTATTTATCTCCCCCACTTCAGAGGTATTATCTACCAGCTTTTGGTAGGTAAAGGCTGAAGGTTCAAAGGCATGAACCTGAAAGGCCTCCCCTGCAAATACCCTGGCAATAGCATTAGCGTATTTTCCTACATTAGCCCCTACATCCAGAATTTGAATATTAGGCTGTCCAGTTAATTTCTCTCTAAGCCAAGTTAGGAAGAACAGCTCTCCATCCTCACTGATGTCAAAGCCTGAGCCGTAATTCAGTGCCTGGAGGGCATAGGTGTGCATCCACTCAAAAAAGGCTTGACCCTTCACAGTCCTAAGCTGGCCCTTCATGAGTTTCCCTATGATTTTTTTCAGAAGCTGCTCTTTCATTGTCTGTGTACTATTCTTCTAATCCCTTGTTGGTCTCCTATTCTTAATGTAACAA
>JBCCLI010000002.1:0-53795 GCA_039026975.1 Bacteroidota bacterium
TGGCTTGTCAGAACCTTCATGAGAAATGCTTCCCAACAATTCCATGGCTTGCATCAGCCTTTTGTAGGCTTTCTCTGCCGCCTGAAGGGCTTTATTAGAGAAATCTACGATGCTACCGTAATGTGCCTGGAGAATAAAGAACCGTACGGTCATAGGGCTGTATGCCTGTTCAAGGAGCTCATGGTTTCCAGCAAACAGATCCGCCAGGGTAATAAAGTTTCCTTTAGACTTGGCCATTTTGACCTTATCTAGCGTGACCATATTATTATGGATCCAGTAATTACAGAAATGGACCTGTTTAGATGGCTTAGCCGGGTCATCATTAAAGGCTGCTGTAGCTTGGGCTATTTCACATTCATGGTGAGGGAACTGTAAGTCCATCCCACCGCCATGAATATCAAATGGTGCTCCCAAATACTTGGTACTCATGGAAGAACACTCTATGTGCCAGCCGGGAAACCCATCTCCCCAGGGTGAGGGCCAACGCATAATATGGCTAGGCTTGGCATGCTTCCACAAGGCAAAGTCTAGCGGGCTTCTCTTTTCATCCAGCCCTTCTGTATCTCTGGAACCTGAAACCAGGTCATCCAGTACCTTCCCAGACAGTTGGCCGTAGTTCTGGACATGTCTATATTTTTCCAGATCAAAGTAGACTGAGCCATTCACCTGATAGGCAAGCCCATTTTCCAGGATCTTTTGAATGAACTCTATCTGCTCTATGATATGCCCTGAAGCTCTGGGTTCTATACTGGGTCTTTTGACATTCAGTTGATCTAAGGAGTAGTGGTAACTGTTTGTGTAGGTTTGTACCACTTCCATAGGCTCTATTTGTTCCAGGCGTGCCTTTTTAAGGATTTTATCTTCTCCTTCTTCTGCTACCTCATCTTCAAGGTGTCCCACGTCCGTGATATTTCTTACGTACCTGACCTTCAAGCCCAGAAACTGGAAGTATCTGAATACCACATCAAAGGTAATGGCGGCTCTGGCATGTCCCAGATGGGGATCACCATATACGGTAGGTCCACAGACATACATTCCTACTCTTCCGGGGTTAATGGGGGTAAATAGTTCTTTTTTCCTGGTATAGGTATTGAACAAGTGGACGGGGAATTGTTCCAGTTTTGAAGTTGAAGCTTCCAAATTTTGATTCTTATAAAATGAAGGATCTTACTATAATGCTAAACTCTTCTAATAGGACAAAAGTACATACTCCTACAGTTGTCGGGGGCAAAAATATCCAAAATTTTCAGAATATTCGGTTAGGAACTTTTGGGCCTGAATACGTGGATGACCTCAGGATTATGTTCCAGGTATGGACCTCCTATGAGATCAATACAGTAGGGGATAGCAGGAAAGACAGCATCTAGGCATTCTCTTATGGCTTTAGGTTTACCGGGGAGATTCACTATCAATGTACTATTGCGTATGCCAGCCGTTTGTCGTGAGAGAATGGCGGTAGGCACATACTTTAAACTCTCCTGACGCATGAGTTCACCAAAACCAGGCATCATTTTATGGCAAACCGCTTCTGTAGCTTCCGGTGTTACATCTCTGGGTGATGGCCCTGTTCCACCAGAAGTAATGATCAGGCAGCAGTGCTCCTCATCAGCCATCTTTTTCATGGTTTTAGCTATAAGGTCTTCTTCATCAGGAATGACAGCGTAAGAAGGTTCCCACTCACTGACTAGATACTCATTAAGCGTAGACAGGATAGCCTTTCCCGGGATATCCTCGTATATCCCAGCGGAAGCCCTGTCAGAAACATTGATGATACCTATACGAATAGTGTCCAATAGGAATGGTAGTTTAGGAAGTGATCTTGTAGATAATTGTGCGAAGATAATAATTTGTAGCTATAGGGGGTTCCATTTTATTCAGTACATTTGTCCCAAATTCAGACAGCATGCTCGAACTGCTCTTAAGCATTGACTGGACAGTAGATCCTGAGATCATACACATGAATAAGCCCATAGAGATAGGGGACTATAAAATAGGCCCTATCAAGCTTCGGTGGTATGGACTACTGTTTGCCTTGGGATTTCTCTCCTGCCTGGAGATAGGGAAAAGGATGTTTAAAAGGGAGGGCGTCCCTGAGACCTGGTTAGAGAGCGCCTTTATTTGGATCTTTCTGGGGACAGTTATTGGTGCTCGTCTGGGGCATGTATTCTTCTATGATTGGGACTATTACTCTCAACATACTGATCAAATCCTGATGATATGGCGGGGAGGCTTGGCAAGCCACGGCGCGGTAATAGGTATTCTCCTGGGATTATGGATCTACTCTAAAACTGTATCTAAGAGACCTTTCTTGTGGATTACAGATAGAGCAGGGGCGGTTATTCCGCTGGCAGGAGCATTTATCAGGACAGGTAACCTCATGAATCATGAGATTTACGGTAAGCCAGCTGAGGTTCCCTGGGCTTTCGTTTTTAAGCTAGTGGATAATATTCCTCGTCACCCTACCCAAATTTATGAAGCTTTGGCTTATCTAGGGGTTTTTGCCGTTACCATGTACCTCTATTGGAAGAAAGATGCCGGTAAAAAGTTGGGGTTACTGACAGGGGTATTTTTTGCAGGGATATTTGGGGCCAGATTCATAATAGAATTTCTCAAGGAGAATCAATCTGCATTTGAAGATGGACTCCCCCTAAATATGGGCCAACTTCTTAGTATTCCCTTAGTATTGTTTGGCATTTGGCTTATCATACGTGCGCAACAAAAAGGGCCTGTTAAATTTGATCCTCCTGTAATAAAAGAGAAGAAAAAGGCGACCAAATAAGAAATTGAAAGATAGCGCTCATGAATTATATCTCTGTTATGAATAGGTTGTTAGTAGCCTGTCTATGCGTAATCCTATGGGCTTGTGCTGATAACTCATCCTCTTCTGCCACATCTATCGCTGAACCCTATGAACCTCCCTTCACAAAAGAAGGAACCCTCACCATATGGGAAGCAGATGGAATTACGAGGGTTAAGTCTATTGATATAGAGTTTGCCAGGACTACCCAGGAAATTACTGATGGAATGATGTTCAGGAAAAGTATGGCTGATACCTCGGGTATGTTTTTCGTTATGCCTAGAGAAGAGCCTCAAAGCTTTTGGATGAATAACTGCTATATCCCCCTGGATATAGTCTACGTAAATGGTGATCAGGAAATAGTCAGTATAGCTGCTGATGCTCAGCCTGGTTCTAAAAAATCCCTTCCGTCGGGAAGACCAGCCAAGTATGTATTAGAAGTTAATGGGGGATTTTGTGAGAAATATGGTGTGGGTGCGGGTCAGTTTATTACCTATAAATCTCTGTAAAAAGTAAGCAGGGCTCCCTGACTTTAACTGGACGGTAATCAAATCGTGATGGGCCGAAAGCGCAATTATCTTTACATTCACTTACAAGAGAAGAGTTAGGATTAAGTCTTTGGGAGCACCTGCTAAACTGTTCTTACCTTTATTCTGAAGCAATCTTGCCGCCTATTCGTATTTACATTACTAAAGTAGGGTCTTTTTCTCGGCTATACTTAAGACTTTTACCCTACTGATTACATACTGCCAAATCCATACAGACATTAGTAGACCTACCTGTATCCTATGTTAGAAAAGAAGATTTTCTGTAGTGATACTTTTAGTAGATATGAGGAGAGGAACACATCAGTCCCCTTTTTTAAAGAAAGCCTCTTGCTTAAATAGCAGCGCTCATGTTAAGAGAAAGATTATTTATGAGAGATTATAAATCTGAGAGCCAGTTATTCTTCTAAAAAGGGATAAAAGCCTGTGAATTTCTAACAGGTGAGGCCACTTTATACTCTTCTGATCCTTTCTGTATCCTCCATACCCTTGATACCTATCTTTCTTTCTGAGTTTTTGAAACCAGGCCCTGTAACTTCAGAAAATGTGTACAGCATGGAGGCTAAGCCAGCTACTTTTTTTACGAGAAGTCTATTGAGGAGCAGGTAGATTTTGTATGACAAATGGAATTATGCTGATCACTTATGTCTATATGATCGTTAGTCCCATGCTGGACTATCAGGAGGTACTACTAATCTACCAGAAGGAGAGTGTAGTTGGCGGAGGAGATCCATATCTTTTGGGCTGAGCTCGAAGTCAAAAATATCAGCATTTTCATCTACTCGCTCTTTTTTGGAAGAACGGGGTATAGCTGAAACCTTGTCTTGCTGAACCAGCCACCTCAGGGAAATCTGGGTAGCGGATTTTCCATATTTCTTCCCTAAGGATTCTACTACCTCGTTCCCTATCACCTTTCCTTGTGCTATGGGAGAATAGGCTGTCAGCATAATGTCGTACTTCCTGCAGGAAGATAGGAGCTTTTGTTGATCCAAAAAGAGGTGATACTCTACCTGATTAGCTATAATATTGGCCCCCAGGTTCAGGGTAGCCTCTATGAGGGCTATGGGGAAATTACTCACTCCTATATGGTTAGCATATCCCTTTTCCTGTGCCTTCATGAGTTCAGTGATGTATTCTTCCAAGGGCAGACTGGAATTAGGCCAATGCACAAGTAGTAAGTCTACCTGATCTACTTTCAGCTTTTTCAGGCTCTCTTCTACGGAAGGCAGAAAAGTTTCTTTTCCAAGATTGGCAGGAAGCACCTTAGTGGTTAGAAAAATATCTTCTCTATTGATGGATGACTGCTGGATGGCCCGACCTACTTCTTCCTCATTTTGGTACATCTGGGCTGTATCTAACTGCCGGTAACCGCTTTCAAGTGCATAGGTCATTAGATCTACATTAACAGGCCCAGTTAATTGATAGGTTCCCAGCCCAAGGGTGGGAATAGTGATACCTCGAACAGTTATGGATTTCATGCTTAAGAGAAGTATATGTATAACAGCTTCCCACAAAACTAGAAACAATTATGGATTTTCTATAACTTCAGTTTCGGGCTGAGTTCGAATTAAGAATGCAAAGCTCACCCTAAGCTATCAATGTGCTTAACACCCATACACAACATCCTATTATGAAGAAAAACTACTGCCTATTCTTGATAAGTCTTCTATGCATCAGCTGTAGCCTTTCCTATGGACAGTCCAGGAAGAAGAAGAAAAACAAAGAGGAGAGTTCCGTTTTTACCTTTTCTGGAGAACAGCTTCAGGCCATGAAATGGCGAAATATAGGGCCATTTAGAGGGGGAAGGTCTACTGCTGTAAGCGGCGTCATACAAGATACCCAGACATTTTACTTTGGGTCTACAGGTGGGGGAGTCTGGAAGACCATCAATGGAGGAGCCATCTGGCGAAATGTATCAGACGGATACTTCGGTACCGGTTCTGTAGGGGCTATAGCAGTATCAGCCTCAGATCCTAATGTGGTCGTGGTAGGCACAGGAGAAGCACCTATCAGAGGAGTTATGACTTCCCATGGAGATGGGGTGTATCTATCTACTGACGCTGGAGCTTCCTGGAGAAATATAGGGTTACAAAAAGTAAGACAGATTTCCAGAGTGAGGATTCATCCTCAAAACCCAGACATCATTTATGTAGGGGCACAGGGTTCTCCTTATGCGCCTACGGAAGACAGAGGGGTATATAAAACTGTGGATGGTGGAAAAAATTGGGAAAAAATACTATTCGTTGATAAACGTAGTGGTGTCTCAGACCTAAGCATGGATGTCACCAATCCGCGCATACTATATGCTGCTTTCTGGGACCACCAGCGCCATCCATGGAAGATGGAGAGCGGTGGAGAAGGAAGTAGTATATGGAAAACTACAGACGGAGGTGAAAACTGGCAGAAGTTGAAAAAAGGGCTACCCTCAGCTATCATGGGTAAAATAGGGGTAGCTGTATCTCCTGCTAATCCCCAAAAAGTGTACGCCATCATAGAATCTGATGAAGGAGGGCTTTACAGATCAGATAATGGCGGGAAAGAATGGAAGCTGATAAATTCAAACAGAGTGCTCAGGGCGCGCTCATGGTACTATATGCATATGTTTGCTGATCCGGTAAACCCAGATAAGATAGTAGTCCTGAATGCACCCTTCATGCAATCTATGGATGGAGGAAAAACCTTTAAGCAGCTGCCTACACCACATGGTGATAATCATGATCTGTGGATACATCCAGATAATCCTGATATCATGATTAATGCGAATGATGGAGGGGCAAACATTAGCTATAATGGAGGGAAAACATGGAGTACCCAAAGTAACCAGCCTACTGCACAATTTTATCGGATAAATGTAGACAACCAGTTTCCCTACCAGGTGTATGGCGGTCAGCAGGATAACTCTACTGTGGCTATTCCCAATAGAACCTTTGATTCAGGAATTAAGAATGAGGATATGCATTCAGTAGGGGGATGTGAAAGTGCGTATTGTGCCTTTGATCCTGATGATCCCAGATATGTGTATGCCGGCTGTTACCAAGGGATCATTACTGAGTATGACCAAGAGCTCATCTATGAGAAAGACGTAATGGCCTATCCGTTTCTGGGACTGGGAGAAGATCCCGCCGATATGAAGTATCGCTTTAACTGGAATGCGCCCATTCTGGTTTCTCAGCATGATTCCAGGATAATTTACCATGCCGGTAATAAGCTCTTAAAGTCTACGGATAGGGGCGTTAGCTGGGAGGAAATCAGTCCTGACCTTACGCGGAACTTGTCAGAACACATCGTCAGGGGAGGGGGGCCTATTACTAATGAAGGAGCTGGAGGAGAGAATTACCATACCCTGATGTATATAGCAGAATCACCAGATGAGGCAGACATCATATGGGCAGGGGCGGATGATGGCTTGTTACACCTGACCCGTGATGGAGGGGAAAGCTGGGCTAATATCACGCCTGCGGGTGATCAGGAAGGCATGATTAATAATATAGAACTGGTGAAGGGAAAGCCGGGAAAAGCCTATGTGGCCTTCAACCGCTATAAGTTTAATGATTTTACCCCTCATGTGTGGGTAACAGAGGATTATGGAAGTACCTGGGAAGATCGTACTAAGGGATTTGAAGCGGAAGCACATGTAAGAGTAGTAAGACATGATCCTGAGCAAGAGGGATTATTATATGCCGGGACAGAAACCGGTCTGTATCTCTCTTATGATGACGGCCTAAACTGGCAACCATTCCAGAGGAACTTACCTGTAGTTCCTATTACAGACATGAAGGTTCATCAGGGGGACTTAGTAGTAGCTACCCAGGGCAGGGCATTCTGGATACTAGATGACCTAAGTCCCGTGAGAATGATGTCTGAAGAGAATAGCCAGAAAAACCTCATGGTGTATCCCTCAAGAGATGCTTATCTGGTAGATGGGGTGAGAAGAGATTCTATGCCTGATAGAGGGACCAATCCTGATAATGGAGTGGTCATTCACTATAGCCTGGGTGATCCTGCTGATAGCCTTACCCTATCAGTAGATATTATGGATGGCGCTAATGAATCTATTTATGCATTCTCAAGTACAGAAAAAAGTAAAGCTAAACAGGCACCCGCGGAGAAAGGCTTAAATAAACTGGTTTGGAACCTGGCTTATGAATCCTACAAGGCTCCTAAAGGAATCATGACGTTAGGAGGGAATAGTGGCCCCAAGGTGGGACCAGGCACCTACCAGATTAAGGTCAAGTATGGATCAGATAGTAGTCTGCAAAGCGTGCAGGTGTTACCTAACCCCAAGTGGAAGATGGGAGAGGAGGCCTTTGCAGAACAGTCAAGAGTGATGAAAGAGTTAAGGGAGGCCACTGTAGAGCTCTACCAGGAGGTGAATGACCTAAACTATATTAAGAACCAGATAAAGGGATTTACGGACAGGAAGGATTGGGAAGATTCTACCCTTTCAGACATGGCTAAGAGGGCTCAACAAAACCTGGATAGCCTGATAAATACCATGGTTCAACCTAAGCAGAAGACCTTCCAGGATGTGATCAATTTTCCTAATCAGTTGGATGCTAAACTCATTCATATGCAGCGTACCCTTAATGGCATTATGCCACCGCTTACCAGTGGTCAAAAGATCCTATCTGCAGAGCTGCTAACTGAATGGAGAGAGAAAGAAACAGCTATCCAGAAGTATCTGGATACAGATATTGAGGAGTTGAATGAGAAAATAAAAGAAATAGACTTACCCTTCTTTGCCACGGAAAAGGAGGAGAGTACCTACTAAAGGAGACAGTTTACCTGAATAAATAGGCCAGCTTCATATAGGTGCTGGCCTATTTACCATTCTAGCCTGATAAAAACGTTAGGCGTAAAGCCTAGCATTTTTCTTCTGGTTTCTTCTAAATAGGGAAGCTGTACGGCTTGCTCTCCTACATTACTAGGCATCTCATCTTCCAGCTGTTCATTTGGATTCTCCACATTGTAAGACACATCAAAATAGTTATCCCTATTGAAGAGGTTAAAGATGGAGAACCCAACTTTAGCTTTGACAGGCCGTACTTTTCCAATCAGGACTGTATAGTTAGCGGCTATGTCTACTCGGAAGGTGGAAGGCAGGTTTTCTGAGAATAAATCTCCTGACTCTCTCCCCAAGTTACTGTGGTAGTTATTGAGCTCCGTAAGGTTCTCCGGCAGGTTAGCTAACGGGTTGATGGGAGGAGGAGTATTTTCCGAAGGAAACCTCTTAAGGAAAACAGCTGTGTAGGGTCTTCCACTCGTAAATGAAAACTGAGTAGACAGGTCCCAGTGCGTGGAAGAATACACATGTGTCCAATTAGCAATATGCCGAATGTCATGTGGTGCAGGGATATCCCCATCAACTCCTTCAATATCCGGGAAGTTATAGGTTACTTTCCCAAGAGAATACCCAATCCAGTTCTGGTATCTACCCCATTTTTTCTTAATCCATACATCTAATCCCCTCATATTTCCTCTTCCCCGTGAAGAAATTTCATCTTGGAAGGATCTGTCTTCCTCTCTGAGGTTGAAGAAGGAGGCTAAATTATTTTTGGAGTTACGGTCATAGGCTGAGAGCTCAATCTGCCAATCATCCTTATTCCAAAAGGCTGAAAAGCTAAGATGGTTACTGGTAATGACAGGGTAAGCGTCTCCTTCAGTAGTTACCCATATATTTTCTCCTACTGTTAGCTCATTATAATCTACTTCCTGGTAAGTATACTGAATAAATTTTCCGGCTGAAGCTTTCAGGCGTAAGGCGGGCAGTGGAAAGTATGAGACAGAGACCCTAGGCTCCCAGAATTTTCTCTGGTTGGTATTGATGGTATTAAATCTGATCCCAGACCTTATATACCACTTTTCATTTCGGTATTCATGCTGTAAATAAGGAGAAACCACATAATTAGTAATATCTGCAGAGTCCCCCTCAAAATAATCATCAGATAAGGAGAAAGTCCTGGTATAGCTCACATTATTTTGTGAGATGTCTATCCCTCCCATGAGGGTATGCTGACCATAGGTAGCAGTATGTAGTAGGGATAATTTATGCTCCAGCATGAGGTTCTCCATATACTGAGTAATCCTTTCCATATCATCAATCAGGAGGATATCCTGTAGGTTCTGTTCATTTTTATAGTTAGAGTGAAGTAGCCTGATAGCGGTATTTTGATCCTTACGCCAATTATGCTCCATTTCCATGCTGAGCCCCCAGTTATTGAGAGAAACCTCATTGAAAGACTGCCACCAGGTAATATCAGGCGTGCCTTCCAGAAAATCACTATCTAACCTATCTCTTCCCTGATAGAAGCTTAAGGACACCTTATCCTGCTTGGTGGGAAAGAATACCCACTTGGCATTAATATCTTCAAAGTTAAATACTGGATTAAACTCTACATTATATCCTGGTTCATTTCTGGCATCTTGTTCATCATACTTATTTTCTCTTAGTCTCCCTTCCTGAAAGACTCTGTCAAACAGCTTCCTGTAAAAGCGGCTTTCCATCCAGTCTGTGTAGGATTTCCTGATGGATAGCAGCAGGACGGAATTATTGGTAGTAGGCACTTCTACAAATCCGTGGGCATGGAGGAGATTCGCGCCTACCCCTGCTTTTAGGAGTCCCAGGGTGTCTGGCCTACCCGTAATGTCTATGACACCAGCTACTCTTCCCCCATACTCCACTCCGTAATCTCCTCTGTAGACTTCTACCTTCTGGCTGATGTAAGGGTTAAAGGGGGAGTACATCCCAAAGAAATGAGAAAGGTGGTAGATAGGTATATTATCCCATATGAGTAGATTTTGGTCAGGGGTGCCGCCTCTTATATGCAGTTGACCAGCAGATTCATTGCTGCTGTTGATCCCAGGAATTTGTTGGGCAGTACGTAGGATGTCCGGTTCTCCCCATCCAGGTAAGGCAGTAAATTCTCTGGGGATAATAGTAATCTCCCCCTTTTCTCCTCCCAACTGGATAGGAGGTATTTTTTCTTTGGTGATAATGACATCCGCTAAGGTGCTAGCTAAAGGTGAAAGTGGGATTACTTTGCTTACAGAATCTCCAAAGGTAGATACTGCTATCTTTTGAGGTAAGTATCCCATCCTGCGGATCAGTAAAGAGTCTGTTTTATCAGAGGAAACCACTAGTTGAAAGGAGCCATATTCATCTGTGTAGACGCCTTTTTTACTTCCCATGATTTGGATACCTGCATAAGAGATCACCTCTTTAGATTGCTGGTCTAGGATTCTTCCCCTGATCACTGTAGTAGGTCTTTTTTTCTGTGATGAGAGATCCATAGGCATAATCACCACAAAGCCCTCAGCTACTTCACGAAAGCTAAGCTGGTGGGGACTCAATATATTCTTAAGTGTACTGGCAAGATCAGGCCCTGAAAAAGAGGAGGAAGTAGTTAGGTTCTTAAGAATGCTTACCTCATAAGAAAAGGTAACTTGATATTGCTTTTCCAGTATATCTAAGGCTTTAATACAGGGAATTTCTTTCTCTTTTTTGGACAATAAAAATCCTTGCCCTATCCCTGATGGGCTTAAGAGAAAGATAATACACACCGCTAGTAGAAACCTCAGCATCTACTTTGATCAAAAGTTATTTTTTGTAAACGCGATAGGTGTTTGGGCCAGTTTCTTTATAGGTTAAGGTTGGAATACTTTGAATAACAATGTTAAGGGCTTCTTCTATGCTTTTTTCATGTGGAAAACCACCATTGTAAAGTGTGTCAGGATTTTCATGCACAATTTTCACATCAAATTGTCTTTCTATTTCTTCCAGTACCTCATAGACAGGTGTATTCTTGAAAGTGGATGTTCCTCTAGTCCAGCTAGGCTTAGTGGCAGTATCCTCCATGGTTTTCATTTCATCTTGTATAACTACTACTCCTTCTCCTGGGGTTAGGGTACTTTGATTACCAGCACCACTTACCCTGACCTTACCTGTGTAGCAGAATACTTCCAGCTTCTGGTTTCGGTTTCTTACGTTGAAGCTGGTACCTAAAACGGTAACTTCTCCCATCTCTGTTTTTACCCTGAAAGTGGAGCCTTCCTCTACCTCAAAATAAGCTTCTCCTGACAGCTCTATCAGCCTGTTCTCTTCCCATCCCCTTGTCTGGTAGGTAATGCGGGAGTCTGAGTTAAGGGTAATTACTGATTGATCTGGGAGGGTATGTTCAGCTTTTTCTACATAAAGGGTAGAAACAGTAGTGCTACCGAGTAAGGAGAATACCCATGCGCCTACTGCCAGTAGTAAAACTCCTGCCGCTACTGCCCATAACCACCGTCTTGCTGATACCACTTTAGTAGGCGGTCTTACATCTTCCTCCTTCATGGGGAAGCCAGATTTACTAACGAAAGATTCCCATGCCAGGTCCTCATCCAGTTTGGGCATTTCCAGTTTATCTACTGATTGTAGGAATGACTGGAGCTGCTTTCCATCCTCAGACTGAGACAGATCATCGGATTCCTCCTTAGGGAGGTTTCCGCTAAGCCACTTGGCCCATTTCATGTCATCTTCCTGTTGCATATCTATCTTCCAAACGATAAATCATAGGACATCCCCTACCTTTAAATAGGGAGTTTATGTTTTTTTATGATAATAAGTGCTTTGTGCATTCTTTTTTCCACTGCTTTCACAGAAATCTCCAATCTATCACTGATTTCCTGATAGGTGAGGCCTTCCATTCTATTCATGAGGAATACCACTCTACTTTTTTCAGGTAGCTCAGATATTACCCGCTCTATAAATGCCTGATATTCCTGAACTTCCAGGTGGAAGGCAGGATCTTCCGAGTCCTGTTGCTTACTGGGTCTTTGTTGGAATTTTAATACTACCTTCTGGTGTTTCACCTGATCCAGGTAAAGGTTATTAGCTACCCTATATAAGAAACTCTTAGCTTTCACCTCAGGTACCTTATCTGCATGCTGCCACAGCCTAATAAATGATTCCTGGGCTATGTCTTCCGCCAGCTGTAAGTCTCCGCACTTATAATAAATGAAATTCCTAATGGCTCCCAGGTACTGAGTAAACAGCGACCTAAATAGTAGGGGATCTGATATGTTTGGGGCACCTTCCAAGGGACTAGGAAAATCCAGCTATTAATCTGTATGATGTATTGACTACATAGTCAAAAACAGTTCCAATCTTTATGAATCAAAGTTTATGCTTTCTAGGCTTATTAGCAAGTCATAAAAAAATTCTCTCAATTTAAACCCTTATTAATTTTTCTAATCAAAAGGTAGGGGATAGGTAATACATCCTCGTTTAGACTTCAAAAGTGTGATGAGATAATCCCTAACAATCGGAGGGCTGTAATAGGCCCTCTTTTTAAGAGGTTTTTCTCTTATTTGTAGGCGTTCAGGCCCTGATAGTTTCTATTAGGGCTTTTTTATAACAGGTATTTGATCTTTTCTATCAAAATGATGAAGGTTCTTACCTGATTAATGTATCTATGGTTTTGTTGGCTGTTTATCTTCCAAAATATCTTTTTATTACCATTCCCATCCTGTAAACAGTCTTTCATCGAAAAACTGCCAAGTCGTAATGCCAATATTTGAACATTGTTCATATGGCAACCGGAGCAGATTATTTAGCGAGCTGGAATATTAGAATAGCCGTCCTAGGAATGGGGCTACTTTTTGGGCTACTCATAAGCCAAGGTGGTTTAGTGGTGGCGGTAGGTATTTTAGGCCTTCCCATCATCATCTGGCTGATCTCCCAATCCTTCCTGACGCCCAGATTTGCGCTATTCTTGACTTTAGTCATGAGCTTTCTAAGTGCAGGCCTAGCCAGGTATGTGAAAATACCCTGGGGCTTGACCCTAGATGCACTCCTGGTGGTGGCCTGGGTAGGGGTCTTTTTTCAGAATTTCAGGAAGAAAGAATGGAAAGCGCTGAATAATGACCTGTGTTGGATTACCCTTCTGTGGTATGGGTTCATTCTACTGGAATTAGCCAATCCCCAGGCCATCAGTGTAGTGGCATGGTTCTACGCCATGAGGGGAGTAGGCTTTTATATGCTGCTAACCATCACCCTGGTATTCCTTCTCTACAGACATCATACACACCTGGATAAGTTTCTCATCAATATAGCTGTGTTATCCCTCTTAGGAACACTATGGGGATTTAAACAGCAACTTATAGGGACTGATTGGGCGGAAGATTACTGGCTTTGGGTAGAAGATCATCAGGATGAACATGTGCTTTTCGGGGTGCTCAGGGTTTTCTCCTTTTACAGTGATGCCGGGCAGTTTGGGGCTTCCCAAGCTATGATGTCCTTGATGTTTGGAATAATGGCGGTAGGTCCAGGAAAGTTGAAATATAGACTTGCCTGTGGAATAGTAGCCTTTCTTACATTCCTAGGGTTTGCCATATCCGGTACTAGAGGTGCTTTAGCAGTTCCCGCCTTTGGTGGACTGTTATTTCTCATTCTCACTAAAAACTTTAAGATCCTTACAGCCGGCCTGGCAGCTGGTGCCACCATCTTCATTATTCTCAAATACACCTTTTTATTCCAGGGGGTAGAACAGGTTAGGCGGATGCGTACCGCCCTAGATCCTAATAACCCCTCCTTACTGGTGAGGTTAGAGAATCAGAAGACTTTTCGCAGGTACTTGGCAGATAAGCCCGTAGGAGGCGGAATAGGAACTGCCGGCTTTTGGGGATACAGATTCAGTCCTGATACCTTGCTTGCCAATACGGCTACGGACAGCTGGTATGTTAAAATATGGGCTGAAACAGGCATTATAGGGCTATGCCTACACATCATGTACCTGGGGTATGTGCTAGGGAAAGGAGGCTATATCGTTTGGCACCTGAAAGATCCTGTGCTGAAATATAAGATCATGGCCATCTACTCTGGTATGGGGGGGGTGATCATAGCCAGTTATGGAAATCAGGTGTTTGGGCAGATGCCCACAGGCATGGTTATGAACCTCATCATCCCTTTTGTTTTTCTCGCTCCACACTTTGACCAACAACTTCAACAGGAAAATATAAAACCAGCAGAGTTATGCAGCTAGAATTTGGTGCTTACCAACATGAAATGAGCGAGCGTATGCTTCGCTTTCCCAAGCTTTCTAAAGTAGTAAGAGGCATTTTTGGGTATACAGGCATAGGAAATTATGCCAGATATAAGGTTTACAAAGACCTACTGAAAGAAATCCCCTTAAGAGAGGCAGAGAAAATTCTGGACCTAGGGTGTGGGTATGGAGAATACTCCTTTATGCTGGCAGACGCACTCCCTGATACCCAGATTACTGCCCTGGATGTGGTAGGAGAAAAGACCGCCTTAATAGACAGGGTGATTCATAGGCACCAGAAAAAGAACCTGACCACCTTTACGGGAAAGGTAGATCAGCTTTCTGAGACAGGTTTTGACTTCATTTTTTCAGTAGACGTGTTTGAGCATATAGATCCTGCTGACATGCCTTTCAAAGACTGTATGGACCGCTTGGCGGTAGGAGGCCATCTGTTAGTGAAAATTCCCAATAAGACCCAGCGTACCTTGTTTCCGGATAGCTGGTTTGAAGAACATCATGACTGGCTGGAGGATGAGCATATAGGTCAGATTTATGACCTGGATGGGCTTGTAAATAGATTTAAAGACGAGGGATTTGAAATAGTATACGCTGCCTATTCAGATGGCTGGTGGGCTAGAATTGCCTGGGAGTTTTGGTACTTATCCAAGAAAGGAGGAGGTATACTACACCTGTTAACCTTACCCATTTCCAAGCTGCTCATTTGGATTGATAGGTTAGCTAAAACACCCTCAGAGGGAAATGCGATACAAGTGATAGGGAGAAAACCATAGTAGATATGGAAGCTAACATAAGAATTTATCCATTGGTTTCTGTGGTAAGCGTAAACTGGAATCAGGCAGAGGTAACTCGACTGATGCTGGATTCTCTACAGCATATCAGCTATCCTGCTGTAGAGACCTTAGTAGTAGATAATGGGTCCACTAGGGGGGATCTATCTGATATTTCTTCCATCTATTCCCGTACCAGGCTTATTAGGAGCGAAAAAAACCTAGGATTTGCAGGTGGAAATAACCTGGCCTTCCCTAATGTAGAAGGAAAATACATTCTCTTACTTAATAATGATACAGAAGTACCTCCCTCTTTTCTAGCACCTTTAGTTTCTTATCTAGAGGAGAATCCGCATGTGGGGATAGTTTGCCCTAAGCTGTTTTTCTTTGATCATCAGGATAGGCTACAGTTTGCTGGGGCTACCCCTTTCCATCCTTTGACCATTAGAAACAAGAAGTTTGGCTTTGGAGAGACAGATCAGGGGCAGTATGATCATATAAAGGAGATAGGCTTCGCTAATGGGGCTTGTATGTTATTCCGGGCCAGTCTATTGGAAGAAGTGGGGAATCTTTATGAAGGTTACTTTCTCTATTATGAAGAGTTAGATTTCTGCGAAAAAGTAAAAGCAGCAGGGTATGAGATTCATATGGTTCCTCAAAGCAAGATCTTCCATAAAGTTTCTTTTACCACCGGAAAAAGAAGCCCCTTAAAAACCTATTACCTCCACAGGAATAGGCTGCTATTCGTGAGAAGAAATTCCCGGGCTTTCTTTCATCCGTGGGCAGCATGTTATTTCTGGTTAGTGGTTACGCCTGTAAGTATCCTTAAGCATCTGGTTAAAGGGAATTATGAGCATGTGAAAGCTCTCCTTAATTCTATTGCATGGTTAAGGTCTCATAATTCTCAAGAAGAAGAGGGAACTACTATAAATATTAAACTAACTAATCCCATATGAATGTGACACTACATGCTATAGAGGGGACATTACTTGTCTATTTAGCTTTTGCCATCAGCTATTTGTTTGCCTATGGGGTAATGGGGTATTTCTACAGAAATCCTCTGAGAAGGAAGCTGGTAGTAGAGAGATCTGTGAAAATAGCTGTTATGATCCCGGCTTATAAAGAAGACCTGGTCATACTGCACACAGCTAAAAAAGCCTTAGCTCTTCAGTATCCTGCTAAGGATTTTGATGTATGGGTCATAGCGGATTCCCTTCAGAATGAAACGCTCCAAAAACTTAAGAAGTCCAAGGTGAAACTGGTAGAGGTCTCCTTTGATTCTTCCACCAAGGCCAAAGCCCTGAACACAGCCATGAAAAGAATGCCTAATAAGTATGAATTGGTATTTATTCTGGACGCAGATAATATAGCTCAGCAGGATGCCCTCATGAAAATCAGGCAGGCCTACCTATCTGGGTATAAGGTTATTCAGGCACATAGAGTAGCTAAAAATTTGAATACAGGCTTTTCTGTTCTCGATGGAATTAGTGAAGAAATCAACAATCATATTTTTAGTAAGGGACATAGAGCTGTAGGGCTTTCGTCTAGGTTAGTAGGTTCTGGTATGGCCTTCGAGTATCAGCTATTTAAGAAGACCATGAAAAATATAAAAGCAGTAGGGGGGTTTGATAAAGAGCTGGAATTGAAGCTCCTGAAAGAAGGCCATAAGTTTGAATATCTCCATAAGGTCAAGGTTTATGATGAAAAAGTAAGCAAAGGGGATGTGTTTGCCCGACAAAGGAGTAGGTGGATAGCTGCTCAGTTTTACTATGCAGCTAGATTTTTTCCTAATGCCTGTTGGCATCTTATCAGTAGGTTTAACCTGGATTATTTTGATAAGGCCTTGCAGATGATATTACCACCGAGGTTACTTCTGCTAGGGGTGATCAGCATAGCTGGGATTACTGCATGGTTTTGGAGGGGTATGTCCTTACTATGGTGTGTACTTGCCGTGGGGATGGTGCTTGCCTTCCTCATTTCGGTACCTAAGTATTTCTTTCATCCCAGGTACTTGAAAAAACTAGTTCTTCTCCCTTATGCCTTTTTGCTGATGATGTTAGCCATGCTAAAAATAAAGGGGGCCAACAAAACCTTTTACCATACCCCCCACGAGGAAGTAGAGCCTACTTTGTCTAACCCTAAACGTATGCAAGGCACATGACAGGCACAGGGTTTCCTTGGGATATGGTATTCCTGGCACTGATGATAGGGATTCTCCTGGGAATGAGAAATGGGAAGAAGCAGAAAAAAAGAATTGCAGAACAAGATGAAACAGATTCTCCAAATATGTAAATCCCTACCATTTGAGGTTAAAGGTGGCATACAGACACATGTGTGGGAACTTTCCCTATCCCTACAAAGGAAGGGGTATAAGGTAAGTATCCTTTCGGCTGGCAGTTTCCAAAAGGGCATTCAGCAGGAGCAGAGGGAAGGGGTTGAGATTATTAGAATCCCGTATTTTCCAGGAAGGAGAATCCCCTTAGTGGGGAAGACTTGTGATGAAATGTTCTTTAATTTAGCAGTGATGGGCTGGTTGCGGAAGCATCATCATAGCTATGGGGTAATCCATTGTCATGGGAGGAGTGGCTTATTCATTCCCTCAGAGGTCCACCCCAGCAAAACCTGCATAACTTTCCATGGCTTAGCGCAGGTAGAGTATTACCACAGCTACATACAGAACAGGCGTTTCTCTTTTGATCTTTGGATTCACCAGTTGATCAATAGACATACAGAAAAGGTAGCGTATCAAAGGGCCTCCAAGGTAATAGCGGTCTCTAAAGATCTGAAAGTTAACCTGGAGAAAATCTACGGTAGTAGAAGGGGGGGGATAAAAATCATCCCTAATGGAATCATCAGCAGGTATTTTGCAGATCAGGTGGCAAGAGAAAAACTCATCTGCTTTGTAGGTAGGTTCCATCAGATAAAAGGCATTATGCTATTACCTGAAATCCTGTCTTACTTACCTGCTGAAGTAAAAATGGTGTGTATAGGGGGAGGTCCTGATGAAGAAGCTCTTAAAAGGAAAGTTAATGTCATGGGACTAGCCCACAGGGTTATCTTTCCGGGTTTTCTAGGGAAGGAAGAGATCTATACCTGGATGCGTAGGGCCAGTTGTATGCTGATGCCTTCTAGGAATGAAACCTTTGGGATAGTAGTGCTGGAGGCAGGCATGTGTTCCCTGCCAGTGGTGGCAGCAGATATACCCGCTCTACATGAAATCATAGACCATGGAGAAGATGGCTTTTTAGCTAAGAAAGATGAAGTAGCTGAGTATGTACTTTATGTAAAGGAGATACTTAATGATGAAGAGATGGCGGAAGCACTGGGGACAGCCCTGCAAGAGAAGGTTTGTAGAAAGTATACATGGTCGGCAGTCTCTGATCAGGTAATAGATGTATATAGGACTTCCATAGAAAAGAAGGATGCGGAAATGGCTTTATAAGGGCTCTTATGCTCTGGCTGGAAATGTATTTCAACTGGGCTTTGCTTTCCTCACTTTCTTGATATTAGTGAGAATACTGAGTCCAGAAGCCTTAGGTACCTGGGTGTTATATATGTTAGTGATTTCCATAGCGGAAATGGCCCGCCAGGGATTTGTTCAGCAGGGGATGGTAAAGTATGGGAGTGAGGAAAAGGAGCATTATAAGGAAATAGTAGGGGCAGGGTTTTTCCTTCAAATGATCATCAGCTTGGGAATCAGTATACTCTTGTATGGACTGGCACCTCTCTTAGCCATTTTCTGGAAAGCAGGAGACTTACTATTACTTTTTAGGTTTGCATTTCTGTATATGTTTTCCTCTTCCATCCTACGTTTCATAGAGGGCTTATGTCTCTTAAATCAAGACTACCGGAAGCTGGCGTTGGGGTACCTGATTTATGGAATTTTATTTGCTGGAGGCATAGCGGTAGGTCTTGGAGCAGGATGGGAACGGGAGCTATTTTTTCTACTCTTATGGCAATCTGCCAGTTTTCTGTTAACCGTAGTATGTTTACTTCCGAAGGTTTCAAGCTACTGGAAACTATCTTTTCTCTCTAAGAAATGGACCTTAAAACTATTTCAATATGGGAAGTATACTCTAGGGAACAGCTTAAGTTCCTTAGCCTTCCAGAAAACGGATGTCATCATGTTAGGTACATTCTTGGGTCCGGGAGCAGTAGCCTGCTATAATGTAGCTACCAAGATTTGTACTTATATGGAGGTGCCTTTAAGGAGTGCAGCTCAGGTACTCTTTCCTAACCTAAGTAATGCGTACAAAGAGAAAGGCCTACGTGGAATTAAGCCTCTGTATATACAGGGTACGGCCATTCTTATCGGTATTATTTGGCCTATTGCTGGACTTACTTTCTTATTTGCTGAGGACATTATCCTGCTGCTGGCTGGAGAAGAGTATGGAGAAGCTAAATATGTGTTATACATTCTCCTGATACATGTAATCCTGAAACCCATAGGTAATATGATGGGAACTACCCTGGATGCAGTGGGAAGACCTCAGGTAAACTTTACCCTTTTGATATTAAGCTTAGGGCTAAATCTGTTGTTCAACTATTTGTTCATTCCTATGTGGGGCATAGCGGGCGCAGCCATAGCTACCGTGTCTACAGTCATTATTTCTCTTACAGTAGGACAAATCTATACCTACAAGCAGTTCTCCTTTCATGGCTTGCAGGCAGTTGGGACGGTAATTCCCGTTTACAGGAAGTTTCTGTCTTCTTTGGGGCAGCAGTCCACATGGGAAAGAAAAGAGGCCACCCCTCCGCCAGTACATAAAAAGAATTAAGATAATGGAAGTGTTATTTTGGATTTCCTGCTGTATCCTGGTCTATACCTATCTCCTGTATGGAGGACTTATCTACTTACTCTGTCTTGGAAGAAAGGAGTCAGAGGAGCTAGGGGGAAATCATTTGCTTCCATTGACAGTAGTAATAGCTGCTTATAATGAGGAGGCATTTATCCAACAGAAGCTCTTAAATACTTTCTCCTTAGACTATCCTAGGGATTTACTGGAGGTACTAGTAGTTACAGATGGTTCTTCAGATCTCACCCCTGAACTTGCCAGAAAGCATAGGGGAGTACGTGTTTTTCATGAGGATGAAAGGAAAGGAAAAATAGCCGCAGTCCATAGAATCATGGAGCATGTCCATACTCCTATTACCGTTTATACAGATGCTAATACCCTACTGAATGTGGAAGCACTTATTGAGATCTCTAATAGATTTAGAGATCCTTCTATAGGGGTGGTTTCCGGAGAAAAGAAAATTCTTATACCCTCAGAGGCTGATGCCAGTACAGCCGGAGAGGGCCTTTACTGGAAATATGAGTCTATTCTCAAAAAATGGGATGCCAACTTATATTCTGCGGTAGGTGCTGCTGGAGAACTATTTGCCATCAGAACAGATCTATACGAGGCAGTTCCTAAAGATACCCTCATTGAGGATTTTTACATGACCATGAGAATAGCCCTAAGAGGATATAGGATAGCCTACACGGCTGAGGCGTACGCACAGGAAGAGGGGTCAGCCAATGTAAGAGAAGAAATGAAACGGAAAATTCGGATAGCTGCCGGAGCTTTTCAGGCCATGAAACGCTTGGGGTTTATATTATCTCCCCTGAAGTTTCCACTGCTCAGTTTTCAGTATTTCTCACATAGGGTGATGCGGTGGACCTTAGCGCCTTTGGCTTTGCTATTACTGTTACTCAGTCACCTTGTGCTGGCGGGCTCAGAAGGTGGATTATATAGGCTAAGCTTATTCCCCCATTTGGGGCTTTACCTCCTGGGGGCTTGTGGGTATTGGATGGAGAAGAAAAAGATCAAGCTCAAGGTTTTCTTTATTCCTTTTTACTTCTTGATGATGAACTACTGTATGTACGCAGGATTTGTGAGATATCTACGTGGTAAGCAACAGGTTACCTGGGAGCGGGCAGAACGTAAACTGGCCGCTTAATAGGAGAGCTGTTTCTCTAATTCAGAGATTAAAATCTCAATGAGGCTATCATCTTTCTCCCCTTCTCCATACTTAAAAACGAGTTCCACTTCCTCTGCTTTTTTCATCAAGTCCATAAATCCTAACATACCACTGGCAGACTTAACCTTATGGGCTGCAGTTACCACAAGCTCATAATCATGTAGGGTAAAGCCTTTTTTGAGATTGGATAACTCTTCAGATATTTCTTCCTTAAAGATGACTAGTAATTCTTCCATGACTATAATATTTACGGTAGAATAAAGCCTAAAATAATTCTACCTGACTAAATAGCGTAGGAAGAAATTCCAAAAGTATAACCCTCTGTATCAATTCCTTCTGTCATCTGGATCTGCTTAATCGGGCAGTTTCTGTCATTTACCGATTAGCAGGTGCTGCCTACCGATTAACAGCCTGTAGCGAGGCTAAAAACACGGAATTTTATAACTGTAAATAAGAATGGCATGAATGACAGCATATTGATCATAGATGATAGCAAGGTAATAAGGAAGTTTTTGGGGGATTATCTATCTGATTACTACGAGGTACACACTGCTTCCAATGGCAAAGAAGCATTTAAGTGGCTTCGTACATTTCAGACTTGTTCCCTGGTAATTGCTGATTTGAACATGCCGGAACTTGATGGATTTACCTTTTTATCCATGATAAGAGATAGTGGGATATATGGAGAAATTCCAGTGATAATTGTGTCAGGTGAGCGTAAAAGCCAGGTGAGAATTGATTGCCTGAAAGCAGGTGCAACAGATTTTATAACTAAGCCTTTCAACCCTGAAGAACTACAAGTAAAAATTGACAAAATTATTTCTGAAAGGAAAAAAGGACAGCTGGCTAATAGCTAATGAATGTAGTACTACAGGAAAAAAAAGGTTCCCTACTTTTATCTGGAAATGTAAGAACTGAAACCATATCCTTGTTGGAAAAGGCTGGATATGAGGTGGTACTAATTAACTTTTTTAAGCTTAGTGGCCAACTGGTTTTGGAGAATGCACAAGCCGAGCTCTATTATATATCTGAGGAAGAGGTTCCTATTACGGAAAAGCTGTTCTTAATGCTGGAGGAAACAGGTATTTACAAGAGGAGAGCCAGAATTATCATTTGTGCAGGGGGGCATACAGGAGCGGGGAGTAAGTTGATTCCTTTTGTAGATGATGTGTATGATACAGGAGTAGAGATAGAGAAAATACTCAGGAGGATAAAACACCTTGAGCTACTTAAAGAGTCAGTTCCAGCCAGTAGTAATTATAGCCTACCCACTACCTTCAAACTCCCCCTCTGGAAAAGAGTATTTGATCTGATGGTTACTTCTACTATTCTGATCGTATTCAGCCCCCTTTTTCTACTGGTTATCTTGCTGATCAGGCTAGATTCCAAAGGGCCTGTTTTCTACACCTCTAAGCGAGTGGGCACAGGCTATAAAACCTTTGACTTTTATAAGTTCAGATCCATGAAGGTACAAGCAGATCAGCTGATTAATACGCTTGATGGATTAAATACATACAGTGAGCCAGAAAAGGGTGGCTGGGAAAAGGAGCTGATCTATAATCCACATTCCGTCCAATATATTTCAGATGAAGGGGAGATAACAGAAGAGGAGGTTGAACAAGAAAAGGAAAGGAAGGAACACAACTCTTTTTTCAAAGCTAAAAACGATCCCAGAATCACCCGGGTAGGGAGAATAATTAGGAAGCTTAGCATAGATGAATTCCCACAACTCATTAATGTCCTTAAGGGAGAAATGTCAATTGTAGGTAACAGACCTTTACCATTATATGAGGCTGAAAAGCTGACTAGTGATGAGTGGGCGGCACGTTTTTTTGCCCCTGCTGGCCTGACGGGCCTTTGGCAGGTGAATGATTTTGCCCATGCTAAGCTAAGCATAGAAGAACGCAAGCAGCTAGACAATGAATATGCAGAGAATTTTTCCTTTTGGCTGGATATGAAAATTCTCCTAAAAACACTTCCTGCCATGGTGCTACATGAATAGGCCTTACTTACATATCGTTCAAGCAAAACTTACTCGTGTTACTTCGGGAGGGAGATATATTGCAGAAATAGATGGCCTGAGATTTCTGGCCATTATGCCGGTCATTTTGCATCACCTCAGTGAGCGAATGATTAAGTATTATCCACAAGAGGTAAGTGGGACGTATGAAGGGCAGTTTTTCCCTTATCTGGTCAGTAGAGGCAGCATAGGGGTCCTACTATTCTTTGCTATTAGCGGTTTTATTTTGGCTTTACCTTTTGCAAACTATTATGCTGGTGCTGGCAAGGAGATCTCACTAAAGAAGTACTACCGCCGGAGACTAACCCGTCTTGAGCCTCCTTATATCTTATGGATGACTCTTTTTGCGTGTATTCTCCTTAAACGAGGAGTATATACAGGAGAGACTTTAATAGGTCATTATCTAAGTAGTATTTTTTACGTTCACTACTTTGTTTATCAGGAGTTTTCCATCATTAACCCAGTAGCCTGGTCGCTAGAAATAGAAATCCAATTCTACTTACTGGCCCCCTTGCTGGCTAAGCTCGTCTTTAAATACCTACCAGAGAGAAGGAGGGCTGTTCTTCTTGCTGCTGTCATTATTGGCTGGATAGTCTGCATGCAGCTAGCTGGCTGGAACAAGACGCCACTCAAATTTACTTTGCTAGGGCAGCTACCCTACTTTTTGACAGGCTATTGGGTGGCTAACTGGTATCTCTTCCATAAAAAGAACCCTTCTTCTAAGCAGCTAATTTGGGATTTGCTAGGGGTAAGTGCCTTCATAAGCATGTTATTCAGTTGGAGTGAAGAGGGAATTCTTACGGTGGTTTTTGTTGCGGCACTAGCTATTCTCATGCTGGCTGCTTTTAATGGAAAACTACTACCAGCTGTCCTGAGATACCCATGGATCAGCATTATAGGAGGTATGTGTTATACCATTTACCTCACACACCTGCCTTTACTGGAGCTACTTTTTCAGTTTTCCAGTCAGCTGGCTTTTCAGGGTCCTTACTGGCTCCATTTGATCATGCAGGTAGGAGTATGCTTGCCGGTCTTACTCCTGCTGTCAGCTATCTTTTTCCTCTACACAGAAAAACCCTTTATGAAAAAAGACGCTTTCAGGCGGCTGTGGAAAAATACGACTTTAGTTGAATTGGTAACCAGGGAATAGATGATGCCCATGAGAAGACTTATATGTTGGTTCTTATTATCTGTCAATATGTCGGCCGGCTTTTCTCAGGCCGGGAAAGGCTTAGATCAGGCTGATATATACAGCGTATTGCCCTTAGATACACTTATTCAAAGGGCTGTCTTAAATTCTCCTTTACTGGAAGTGAAAGATGCCCAAATAAGTGCGAAAGAATATGACATGGAGGCAAGCAGGCTGGAATGGACCAGGAACCTGGCCTTAATAGGAAGCGGTACATATGGATCTGGAAGTTTCTTAAGTAACATTCAAGATGGTTCTGTTTCTGCTTTTCAGCTTACTAATAGAACCTCCCTGAATTATGCAATAGGCTTTTCTGTAAGAATTTCTCCTTATGATATTTTTGGAACTAAAAGAGAAAGCAGAAAAAAGGACTATGAAATCCTGGCTGTGAGAAAAGAAAAAAATATCATCATTCAAGAGGTCAGAAATGAGGTAATCAGATTGTACAGTAATCTTCAATTGGCCCAAAACCTCATTTCAGTTTGGATAGATCAATATCAGTCAGCAGACCTTGCGTGCAAGCTAGCTGAGAAATACTATCAAGAAGGAAATACCACTACAAGTGAATACACTATGGCCCTGGCAAAGAGAAATGGGGCTTTAAAAGAACTGGAAATAGCGAAAGCGGAATTCTGGAAATCTCAAAAATTATTGGAATCTATTGTAGGGGATTCTATCAGTGAATAGACTATGAATCTAGTCCAATTCATACGGCTACTTTGGAAGCACTTCTGGCTCATACTAGGGATGGGTCTATTGATGGGAGGCTTAGTATTCTTCTTGACAGAGGGGGATAAAAAGTCCTATTCATCTTTTTCTATTGTAAATACAGGCTTAGTATCAGGATATAGCATAGAGAAATCCTCTAATTCCAGGGTGGATTATGCCTATGTATCCAGTGAGTTTGATAACCTCATTAATCTGGCCAGGTCTTATGAGACCTTGGAAACACTTAGTCTTCAACTATTATCTGAGAGTATTAAGGCTAAAAAAGCAGATAATAAAATCATCTCTGCAGAGGGCTTCCCACAGCTAGGAGAAAAGCTTACAACCTTACCGCTACAAAAATTTCAGGGAACAGAGAATATGGAGGAGATATTGGCTTACCTCAGTCAGGCTAAGGAAGATCTCTCCCACCCAGTGTATGCACTTATCTTCTCAGATGATGACTTTTTCGGGGTAGATCACCTGGTGGCTAACCTTAGGATTAGTAGAGAAGGCAAAAGTGATATGCTCAAGTTTACCTATGAAACCAGTGATCCTGCCATATGTAAGCGGACGCTGGAACTGCTTATTGAAATCTTCATCACTAAACAAAAAGCCTTAAAGGAGGAACAGTCTACTTCTGTGGTTAACTTTTTTGAGGAGGCTACCCGTGAGTCTGCTGACAAGTTGAAATCAGAGGAGCTAGCCATGAAGACCTTCCGCGAAAATCATAGGATCATCAATTACTATGAACAGACGCGTTTCATCGCGGGGAAGCGGGAAGATCTCTACGAGAAGTTTAATGGCGAATTAATGAAACGAGCGGCCGCCAAGGCTTCTCTGGGGCGGCTGGAAGATAAGCTCTCTGAGCGGGTAAACCTGGCTACTGTCCATAGAGGACTTGCCCAAAAGAGAAATACACTTTCGCGTTTGCAGGCAGAGTTAGTAGCCACAGAACTGGCTAAGGACTACCGGAATGAAGGAACAGACCCCCAGAAGGAAAAATTCTTAAGAGCTAGAGTAGAAAAAGTAGAGAGAGAATTAAGAGAGAATGCGGAAAACGCCTTTAATATTGTGGTTACTCCTGAAGGAGCGGAGCTGAAAAATATGATTTCTTCCTGGCTGGAGAATTACCTAGCCTTGGAGGAAGCTAATGCAAGGATCACGGTCATGGAGAAGCGGAAGAAAGAGTTTGAAGCCCTCTATGATAACTTTGCCCCCCTGGGCTCCAAGCTAAAAAAGATTGAAAGAACCATAGATGTAGCAGAGCGGGAGTACCTGGAAAATCTCCATAGTTTAAACCAGGCAAGGTTACATCAGCATAACCTGATGATGTCCACTAATCTCATTGTGGTGGATAAGCCCTTTTATCCGCTTAAGCCAGCTAAGTCTAAGCGCTTACTACTGGTTATTGTATCATTCCTGGCCGGGATGATTCTGGTTCTGGTTACCGCCATAGGAATGGAGTATCTGGATAAAAGTCTGAGAAATCCAAGGGTAGCCTTTGAACAAACTAAGCTTGCTCTGGGAGGGATGTTTCCTCACTTCCCTGAGACAGGGACAGATACCCGCATTTATTTTGAGGAGATTAACTCTCTCACAACAGGATTACTCGTCCAGAATATTCAGGCAGAAGTAGATAGTCTGGCAGGCGTAAACCAACCCAAATGTATTTCTATCATTAGTGTAAGAGAAGGAGAGGGGAAAAGTTATGTGGCTAAGCTTATCAAAGAGCGTTTTGAGCAGCTAGGCAGTAATATTCTGTATATCTACCCAAAGCACGAAAACTATAACTATTCAAATGACTGGACCTTTATAAACAACCAAACAGAACAGGATCTTACCCCTGAACTAGCCCCTGATATTAATAAGTTTTCTTATGTCATCATTGAGTATCCCAGTATACTTAAGCACCAGTATCCTACGCACTTACTCAATAAATCCGAGCTTACTCTTATGGTATGTGACGCAGGAAGAGTATGGCGTGAGGTAGATAAAAAAGCCTTACAAACATTTGAAAAAGGAACTAACCAAAAGCCACTTCTGGTATTAAATAAGACCAAAGTTGATGAGCTAGAGGACTTCATAGGAGAGGTTCCGAAGAAAAGATCAACCCTTAGGAAAAAACTTAAAAATATAATTGTAAAAGCATAAACAGCCGGGAGGAAAAAGGATGGAGGTAAAATATTTATTGTGTATTGGTACCCCTGCATGGGAAGGGAATTACCAGAAATCTACCCTGGAACTTCTGAAAGAGCTATCAAAGACATACCATGTTTTGTATGTAGAATTTCCATTCTCATTCTTAGACCTGCTAAGAAGTTTTCAGAGAAACAGCACTATTCCCAGGCAGCGTATTTTAAGGAGAAAAAAACGCCTAAGGTTCTTCTCCCAAAGTCAGGACAGAGGGCTCCACGTACTAACTCTCCCTCCCTTATTTCCCATAAACTGGCTTCCTCCAGGCTTCCTCTACAATACCTTTGCCAGGATAAATGCGAGTATGGCCAGAAGGGCTATACGTAGAGCCTTAAAAGAATTAGGGTTTGAAAAACCCGTGGTTATGAATGCCCTGCAACCTATTCTGGGGAGATACTTAATAGGAGATTTTCAGGAATCAGGAAGAATTTACTACTGCTATGATGAAATTAGTGAGGCCCCTTGGTTGTCAAAGCATGGGACAAGATTAGAAAAGGAACTGATTCCTCTCATGGATGCTGTCATTACTACCTCGGAACCCCTAAAGCGGAGAAAACTTTCACTCTCAGTTCCTACCTATGTGGTAAAAAATGGGGTGGACTATCATTTATTCTCTAAAGCCTATCATAGAAGATGTGAACGCCTGAAGGCAAATATAGGTCCTAAAACCGTAGGCTATGTTGGCAGCATGGACTTCAGGATGGATGTAAACCTATTACAGTACTTGGTGGAGTCAAGACCTGATGTATACTTTCTTTTTGTAGGGCCCATCACAGATCAAGGCTTGCGGCTAAGTTTGAGTGTATATGATAATGTAATTTTTGCTGGCCCCCAACAGCCCGACAGACTTCCCTACTGGTTGGCTAAAATGGATGTGGGCATCATCCCTTTTGTAAACAATGGGTTTACCCAGAACATCTATCCCATGAAAATCAATGAATACCTGGCGGCAGGCTTAGCCGTGGTAAGTACGGATTTTGGGGATTTGAAGGATTTTGAAGAAGTGATTACCATTACAGATGATGCGGCCACTTTCCTTACGGCAGTAGGGGAAGGACTGGAAAATAGAACGCTTGCTCTTGCAAGAGAAAGAAACCTGATTTCCAAAGGGAACTCCTGGCAGGCAAGAGTCAATAAAATGGAGCAGACCCTGGATAAGGTACTTCAAAGAAAGCAGAACAACCATAGGCAGTCACTCAAAAGAGGGAAGTGGAGCAAAAAAAAATCTGCCTCCTAGGCTTTCCATACATCAAATGGGCCCTGTAGAAAGATCTTCCCATAGAAATATGTAATACATGCCCCAGCAGTGAGAAAGAAATGAAGGGGTCAATATATTCTCCCAGAAAATAGTGTATCAGCGGACGGTCCATGTTACTCATAGACCTACATCCTACTAGTTCCTGACAGAAAGCCTTTCCCTACTGGAAATCAGGGCTGGTACTTAGAAACTCCTTGAACCAAAACCTGATAGCAGATTTATTGAAATGGGTTCTCTTGGCGCCCCTGTATGCATGACGCTGATCAGGATAAGCCATAAACTCAAACTCCTTCCCCAAATCTGTCAGGGCATCCACCACTTGTAGGGAATTCTGCATATGAACATTATCATCTGCTGTTCCATGGGAGAGGAACAGTTTACCTTTTAGGTTCTCTAGATAAGTGAGGGTAGAGCCTTTTAGGTATCCCTCTGGGTTTTCTTCAGGCGTATCCATATACCGCTCTGTGTAAACAGCATCATACAGCCGCCAATCTGATACAGGGGCTCTGGATACTCCATGGGTAAAGTAGTCTGCTCCTACTGTGAGTGCCATTAAGGTGGTGTAGCCTCCATAGCTTCCACCCGTGATGCCTATTTTACTTTCATCTATGAATGGCTGTTCCCTAAGCCATTTAACCCCTGCTATTAAGTCATGCATTTCCCACTTGCCCAGGTTCCTATGCATATTAGCTACCCCTTTTTTTCCAAAATGTCCTGACCCTCTATGGTCAACAGCAAAAATGATAATCCCCCTCTGTGCATAGAAGTGCTGCTGGAGGTTTCTAAAGCTGTTGGTGACCCTTTTTCTGTCAGGCCCAGCATAAATATCAAAGATGACGGGGTATTTCTTATTTATGTCAAAGTCAGGTGGAAGAATCCAATAAGCAGGTAGTTTCAGTCCATCTCCTGAAGGTACTGTAAAGGTTTCTGCATTCCCCCAGTTGTATTTTTCCATTTCTTCTGTTGCTTGTTCCCCCAGGGTTTTCAATACCTCACCTTTACGGTCGATGAGCACCATTTTTCTGGGATGAATCAAGTCGCTATAGGTATCTATGAAGTAGGTACAGTCAGGGCTGGCCTTGAGAGAATGAACCCCTTCTTGCTGCGTAATCTTATTAATTCTTCTACTTTGAATCCCTACTGAAAATAGATGCTGTTCTAGTGTATTATCTTTATCGGCAGTGAAGTAGAGGGTACTTTGGCGGCTATTGGTACCTAGAATTTCTTTTACCTGCCACTCACCCTCTGTCAGCTGTTTCAATAACGCTCCTTCCATGCTGTAGTGGTAGATATGGGCATATCCACTTTTATCTGACCTGATAAGAAATCCTTTCTCTTCTGTCAACATTTGAAAGTGGGTATGTTGGAAGAATTGTACCCATTCCTTCTGCTTCTCCTCATATAACAGTCTTCTTTTTCCCGTTTGTGGATTTGCTGCATAAATGACTAGGTGGTTTTGGCCTCTATTCATTTGCTGGAAGGTGAGTTCCTTACCATCAGGCGTCCAGCTAGGCCATGCAGTATACTCAAGGGATTCATTAGTATCCATCCAGTTTAGGGTTCCACTTTCTATGTCTACTACTCCCAGTTTAACTCCTGGATTATTATCTCCTGCTTTTGGGTAGCGTTGCGTTTCTATTTCTCCATGAACACCATCAGCACCTGTAATGGTGAAGGTAGGGACTTCCCTGTCATCAAACTGCAGGAAAGCTAATTTCTTGCTGTCAGGAGACCACCAGAAAGCAGCATAGTGGGAGGATCTCCTCAGAATTTCTTCCATGTATACCCAAGAACTCCATCCATTATAGATGAGGTCATTACCATCCTTAGTCAGTTGGCGTTCTTCTCCGGTCGCCAGATTCATAGTAAAGAGGTTGTGCGCCCTAGTGTAAGCTATATGCTTTCCATCCGGAGAAAACCGCGGATTTTTCTCCATTAAAGCGGGGGTGTCAGTTAGCTGCCTAAATTCCTGTATCTTATTTTTATAGGCATATAGGTCCCCTTTACTGACCAGAATATACGTTTGGAAATCTGGAGAAATGGCAGCAGAAGAGGAGGGAAGTGTGCTAGTAGAGAAAGGAGTGGGAAGCTTCCCCATCTTGACTATGGAGGCAAATCCCTCTGTTCCTGCTTCTCCAGAGAGTAGTTCGTAGCCACCAGCTGTGGGTTGGGCCAATACAAATGTTTCTTGATTAGCCCATCCCTTGAAGGTAGGCAGGGAAGTTAACAGATAGGGCATTCCATATTCAAATGCCTGTTCGTAGGAAAAAGAGGCTTGCCCCCAAAGACATTGAGTAGGTAGCCAAATAAACAAGGCAGCGATAGATAAGAGTATTCTGGTCATGAACGGTTAAGCTATAGCAATTCTGTAATAATCAAATTAACACATTTTTTGGCTTTCCTGTAACTACTTGTAAGAGTTGTGATAATGAAGGTGCCTAGAGGGGCAAAGCGTAATTTTCGGAAATTTCCCTACCTTTACTCATAGTTGATTATTCCTTTACTCGCTACAATTACAATACTATGAGAAGATCAAAGATAGCTGGTATTGGGTACTACGTACCTAAAAACGTAGTAACTAATGACGATCTGGCTAAACGGATGACTACCTCTGATGAATGGATCAGAGAACGGTCTGGAATCCAGCAAAGGCGGTATTTCACACCTGGGGAGGATACCGTTTCTAATATGGGGACAAGGGCTGCTAAGATTGCGATAGAAAAAGCTGGTCTACAAATTGATGATATAGACTTTATTATTTTTGCTACGCTCAACCCGGATTATATGTTTCCCGGCTCCGGTGTATTAGTTCAGAGAGAACTGGGCCTAAATAAAAAGGGCGTGCCTGCCTTAGATATCCGCAACCAATGCTCAGGCTTCATCTATGGGTTATCCATAGCGGATCAATTCATTAAAACAGGGATGTATAAAAATGTCCTGATGATAGGAGCAGAGATCCATTCTTCTGGGCTTGATTTTTCTGATGAAGGAAGAGATGTTACGGTCCTTTTTGGAGACGGTGCAGGAGCTGTTGTGTTGCAAGCTACTGAAGAAGAAGAAAAGGGTGTGCTGACCACTCACTTACATGCTGATGGTGAGTATGCTGAAAAATTAGCTGTGTTAGCCCCCTCAGGACATAAGGAGAGACACCTTACCCATGAAATGATAGATGATCGTTCTATTTATCCCGTAATGAATGGTCGTTTTGTGTTTAAACTTGCTGTGGAAAAGTTCCCGGAAGTCATCATGGAAGCTTTGAAAACCACAGGCTACACGACAGATGATATAGATATGTTTATTCCGCATCAGGCAAATCTTAGAATTGCCGAAGCTGTACGTAAAACATTAGGGCTTAGTCCTGAGAAGGTACATAATAACATCATGAAATTTGGAAATACCACTGCTGCTTCTATTCCTATCGCTTTGGGAGAAGCCTGTGAGCTAGGCAAAGTAAAAGAAGGGGATTTAGTATGTCTGGCAGCCTTTGGAAGTGGCTTCACTTGGGCTTCTGCTCTAATTAGGTGGTAGTCATATCCCAAGTTTAAGGTATAATCCGACAGATATAAGTTCATATCTGTCGGCTTTTTTATAGGATGAAAACTCTCCTTCCAGATTACCGTTAAAAGTATATGTGTCCTAAAGCGCTACGGAGGCTTTAGTACCTAATCAGTTGGGATTCTATTTTTGCTGTACTTCGAACCGTTAATTGACTAAATCGATGAAAAATTTGCTCTATATATTGCTGGCTGGAGTTATAGGAGGATTGGTAGTATTGGCAGGGAATAAGTTTACTACAGGGCAGGCAGATTCCGGGCCTGTAGTGGAGTTTGCTCCTTCTAAACTTACTAAGCTGCAGGATGACCTGCCCGGTCTGGATTTTACCTTTGCTGCAGAAAGATCTATCCCTATGGTAGTTCACATTAGGTCTACCTCCCTGGTGGGAAGAACAGGATCAAATGATTTCTTCAATGATTTCTTTGGGAATAGAAGAAGAAGAGGAGAACGGGAAGAAAGAAGACAAGGAAGTGGCTCCGGTGTAATTATTAGTGCAGATGGATATATTGTTACTAATAACCATGTGATAGAAGATGCGGAAGAAATAGAAGTGCAACTACATGATAATCGGATATACAAGGCTAAGCTTATAGGTACTGACCCCAATACGGACATAGCCCTAATAAAAATTAACGAGAGCGATCTATCCTATATGCTATTTGCAGACTCAGATGAAGTAAGAGTAGGAGAGTGGGTGCTGGCGGTAGGAAATCCTTTTAGTCTGGCCTCTACGGTAACTGCAGGTATCGTAAGTGCCAAGGGTAGAAGTATTAATATTATCGGAGGAGATGCTCCCATAGAATCATTCATCCAGACAGACGCGGCTGTAAATCCGGGTAATAGTGGAGGAGCCTTAGTGAACCTTCAAGGAGACCTCATAGGGATTAATACCGCTATTGCTACGCCTAACGGTGTGTATGCAGGCTATTCTTTCGCAGTGCCCAGTGAAATTGTAGCTAAAATTGTGGAGGATTTAAAAAGCTTCGGGGTGGTACAAAGAGCCTATTTAGGGGTGCTTATCCGAGGCCTCAATGGAAATATGGCAGAATCATTAGGGTTAGCGCTTACTGAGGGGGTTTACATTGACAGCGTGATGGTAAATAGTGCAGCAGAAGATGCCGGTGTGCGAAAAGGAGATGTAGTCCTAAAAGTAGATGAAGTAGAGGTAAAGAATTCTCCAGAGTTACTAGAACAGATCGGCAGGCACAGGCCCGGTGATGAAGTGAAGCTTACCTTGTCCAGAAAGGGAGAAATTGTCAATAAAGTAGTTAAACTAAAAAATCAGTCTGGAAATACGGAAATAGTGGAGAAGAAAGCGCCAGATGCACTTGAAATATTAGGAGCAGAATTTGAAACCATAGAAGATGAAGAGGCGGAAAAACTGGACATTAGTGGAGGGGTAAGGGTGACGAGAATCATTTCTGGCAGACTGAAAGAAGAAACTAGTATGGAAGAAGGATTTATCATTACACATATTGATGGAGAAAAGGTAAGCAGTGTAAGAGTCTTGGAGGAGATTATTGAAAAGAAAGGAGATAATGAAGGGGTAATGCTGGAAGGAATTTATGCAGGGAGCTCCAGAAAGTATTTCTACGCCTTTGGTATGTAGACAAGGAAAATATAGATACTTAAAAAGAGGCTTTCTGGAATGGAAAGTCTCTTTGAGTTAGGGGGCTCATTTCTTTCCTGAAATTGGGTATCCCTATCTCAGGGTAGGGTAGTATGATGAAACCTAAGTAGTCTGATCTTCCTTTTCCTACCATAAAACGGGAGCCGCCCCTACTGTGAGACGGCTCCTTCTAGTTAGGAAGGGAAAAAATGGCACTTACTCTTGGGATACGGCAAGATGGCTGAGCTGGAAAATATTCGTTGGATCACTAAAGTCATACTGGTAAAATCCATCCTCTCCTACCATGAGGAGCACATTAAATAGTGGAATCACATCAAAAGCGTGAATATTCTCAAAGTGAGCTATCTCAGGCAGGCTAAGTCCTTCATCAGCCAAGATCTGGGAAGCATCAAAAACCTTTAATCCGGCATCTCCTTCACACACAAAGAGTGTTTCATTTTTGATCCCTAATCCATGGGGATTAGTCATAGGATAAGAATGTAGGAGGGTAGGCCTTTCTAGGTCAGAAATATCCAGTACATCTAATTGGTTTACGCCATCTCTACAAACAGTTCCTGACCGTAAGGTGATGAAGGCGTGATGGCCTGTAGCTACCACAGGGTCGCAGCTTCTTAGGTGTTCAAACTGAGATAATTGGCGGGGGAAGGAGGGATCAGCCAGGGTATAAATAAACATCCCGAACTGGGAGCCTATCAGCAGATTACTTTGGAAGGGGAATATGGTCTCTATGGCCCAGCCTACACTTACTGTATTTACCAAGTTAGGGTCAAAATCATCAGTTAGGGTAAAAACTAGCAGGTCATTATCAGTTACTGCATATAGGTGATTACGAGAGATGGTAAACCGTGCGAGAGACCCTCCAATGCCAGTAGGAGTATCAGAAGCTCTGGACTCTGGAACGGCTAGCTCATCATTAGAAGCAAAATCTATAAAGGGAAATCCCCAGCTACGCTCACAAGAGACCGTTTCCGTCACTTCTACGGAATTCCATTTTTTGACCACTCCCTGGCTGGCATCTGCCCAGTAGCCATTAATATTAGATTGGTAAGGAAATACACTCTCCTGCCTGTTAACCACCCTGATGGCGTTGAGATCACTGATATCCAGGGTGACTAAATCTATGTGGCTGTTGGCATATAAAGCGGCTCCTTTAATGCTTAGGTCAGTGTTTCCAGGGATATTGATAAACCTTTCATTAATGGGATTAGATGGATCAAAGTTATTAATCACATGGATGCCCTCATTAACCTCGCTAATGAAGATATAGCCATCCTTATAGTAGATCTTTCCGGGATTTTTCAGTTCTCTGGGAGTTTCTGACTGTATGGAGCTTCTCATCTCTTCATAGCTCATGTACTCTGGTTCCCAGCTAGTGTAGGTTACCGTCCGATCACACTCATCCTGGCAGCTGGTCAGACTCAGGAGGATGAGGGGTAGCAGTAGAAGGCTGATAGTATTTCTTGAAAACATAATTCTTCCTTTTTTTGTAGCTAAGACGGAGGCTCTTTTAAATGTGCTGCACAGATATTCATAATAATTAGAAAAGCAGCCCCAAAAGAGGAATGAACCTACCTCCTCATCAAACAGCATTATTTATATGGCAACAGAAATAGTAGAGAACCTGAAAAGAATAGGAGAAAGTATATTAGCCCAAAGCAGGAAATCTGGAAGACAGGAAGGGGAAGTGAAGTTGATAGCCGTTTCTAAAACTAAGCCTATAGAACTTATCAGAAAGGCTTATGAAGCAGGTCAGCTAGACTTTGGGGAGAATAAAGTCCAGGAACTACGTGAGAAACACCCTCTTCTACCGGAAGCCAGGTGGCATTTAATAGGGAGTCTGCAGAGAAATAAGGTAAAGTATATAGCGCCTTTCATCCATTTGATTCACTCCGTTGATTCTAGTCGCCTACTAGCAGAAATAAATAAGCAGGCAGCTAAGCATGAACGGATGATCTCTTGCCTCTTACAACTCAATATTTCTGATGAGGAGAATAAATCTGGGATGGAAGAAGAAGAGGCAGAAAAACTACTGGGAAGCATAGGGGAATACCCTCATGTAAAGGTGCTGGGGCTAATGGGGATGGCGGCCTTTACAGCTGATGAGGCCCTTATCCAAAGCCAGTTTCAGCGCTTGGCACAGGCGCGGGAAAAGTTCCGAACATTTGAAGGGCCTCAGATACAGATGGAAGAATTATCCATGGGGATGTCAGGAGATTACCACATTGCTATTGAAGAAGGGTCCACCATGGTTAGGGTGGGGAGTGCTATCTTTGGACAGAGAAATTATGGCTGAGAAGAGATCTTTCTCACTTTCTGGAAAGAGGTAGCAGCATCTACCATTCTAAGGAAGTGAACGGTTTCTCCACTCTCTAGGGATTCATACATAGGCCCTTCATCAGAATCTATGATCCTACATCTGCCCATGTTATATCGTAAAGATTCCACTATGTCTCCTATTGCTAATGTTTGCCCATTTAGGTCTACCATCTGAATAGGATCATGCGTTCCGTTACTATTTTCTTTTCGTTTAAAAAAGTTAAACATATACTTGTGCTGAAGGCCTTGTCAAATGTCAGAAAGTAAATTACCTAATTATCCTGAAACTCCCATCCCACACATATATACCATATCAGGGATGGGCATGAATGAACAACTTTTTAGGCGCCTTAAGCTGCCCTATCCTGTCATACACCTTCCATGGATGGAACCCCTAAAGGGAGAAACACTGAGGGCTTACTCAGAAAGACTAGGGAAGGATGTCCCTACGGATAAACCAGTCATACTCATAGGACTTTCATTTGGAGGGGTGGTTGCACTGGAAATGGCAGAATGGCTAAACCCTGAAAAGGTAGTTCTGATCTCTACTATTAAAGTACGCAAGGAGAGACCCTTATTTTTTAGGATAATGGAGTACATTCCCTTGTACCTCTTTCAAAATAAAAAGATCCAGGATGCTACTATTGGTCTTTGGGGCCCTTTCTTTGGGATTAACACTAAGGCTGATATCCGTAGGGTAAAGGGATTTTTCTGCGACCTTTCTCCGAACTACTACCGTTGGGCTATAAGGCAGATGGTGAACCTAAGGAGAAGTAAGTGGAAGGCAAAGGTTCTTCATATCCATGGGACCAGGGATAAAGTGTTTCCTGCTAAGTATATAGAGGAAGCCCAGTTCATAGAAGAGGCGGGCCATGCTATGATTATCAGAGAGCATACACATATCACTCAGCTGATTCAGCAGTTCCTGAACTAGGGTTCTGCCAGGGGACAGCACCAGCTCGTTGGAGATGTGCCATCAGATAGCTATTCAGCTCCTTGACTACCTCAGGATGCTGAGTATACACATCCGTAGTTTCATAAGGGTCTTCAGCTAAATTGTAGAGCTCTCTTTTCCCAAAAGGGTCATTCTGAAGCAGTTTCCACTTTCCTTTTCTCACAGCTTCTATGGTTTTTCCACCATAGCGGAGACCTCCCTCTCGCCTGGAAAAAAATACTACCCTGGCAGTGTCAGGAGCGGGAAGGGGATTGCCCAGGGCTATGGGTAAAAAGGACCTTCCCTCTATGGAAGATGAAAGGGGAATGTTAGCAGCTTCTAAGACAGTAGGGAAGATGTCCATACTAAGGGCCATGTGTTCCGTGGTGGTATTAGGGGTAATACGGCCCTGCCAGCTTACGCAGCTAGGGACCAGCAATCCTCCTTCATAAACACTCTGTTTTCCATCTCTGAAAGGGCCATTATTAGCTCTATCCCTCAGTAGCCCACCGTTATCACTGGTAAATATGACCAAGGTATTTTCTGCTTGCCCAGTTTCTTGAAGGGTAGTGAGTACCTTACCTATCCCATCATCCATATGCTCAATGAATGCTACTAGTTTAGCCCTACTACTATCTATACCTTCTTCTCTGGCTAACACACGGTCCACCCATTCCTGGGGAGGTTGGACGGGAAAGTGAGGCGCATTATAGGCTAGATACAGGAAAAATGGATCTTGCTGATCCTTTCTTTCCTCCAGGTAGTTAACAGCAAAATCTGTGAATACATCAGTCGCATGTCCTTCCGGATCTATACTCTCTTCATTATGGCGCATATAATTAATACCATGCCTTCTTTTATGGACATAGTCCTCCATCATATCTCCCAGCCATCCTTGAAAAAGGGTAAATCCACGTTCTGTCGGAGTATTAGGTGAAGTTAATCCTAGATGCCATTTACCTATAAGTGCCGTATGATAGCCAGCTTTCTGGAATAAGGAGGGGAGTAAAACAGCATCCGGGGCTAAGTACCCAAAATTATCCTGCTCATAGGTTCTGATTACCCCTGGAACCCCCACATACTCTTGGTACCGCCCACTGAGTAGTGCTGCTCGCGTAGGTGAGCAAACTGGACAATTAGCATAAAAGCGGGTGAAGGTTTTCCCTGAGGCAAAGAGGCTATCCATCTGAGGCGTTTGCATATCACCTGCTCCCCTGCAGCCTACATCTGCATATCCCTGATCATCAGTCAGAATGATCAGGATATTAGGTCTTGAAGAAACCTCCTGCTTTTCTGTGGCTTGCTTACAGGAAATCAATACACAAAGACATAGGAAATAGAAGGTGAGGCTCAATTTATCCATGGCATATGTCTCTTGATGGGTTCAGAATGTTGAGAAGAAAATACTCCCGTCAGAAAGAAAACGGCTCTGTATCAGTAGGTATTCCTTTGGGGTAGAGAGAAGGATGTATCCTAAGAGTACCACTTACGCCAGAGATAACAAGAGCAGGAGGAGTGCTAGCATGAGATATAAAGTTTTCACCAAAGCACTTTTGGGAGAATGTTTGTAAGTTCGTTGAAAGCCACGGACATGCTACCCCTAAGAGATACCATTCCCAGCAAAAGAGTCCCCCTAGTAAACTGGAGTTTAATAGGCTTGAATGCACTAGCTTTTTTATACCAGTTGCAGCTTTCTCCAGAAGAAATGATGGCACTTTACGCTCAGTATGCGGTGATTCCGGGAAACTACCTGGAAAGCGGGACGGGCTTAGTAGGAGGATTCTCTGTAGGCGCACTTATTCCCTTTGTGAGTTGTATGTTTTTACATGGAGGATGGGGCCATATCCTCGGAAACATGCTTACCTTATACATATTTGGGGATAATGTGGAAGACAGAATGGGCCATGCTAACTACCTCCTGTTCTATTTGCTGTGTGGATTTGCGGCTTCTGCTACCCACGTAGCGCTGAATGCCAGTTCACCTATTCCTGTTATTGGCGCCTCAGGCGCTATATCTGGTGTGATGGCTGCTTATATGTTCCTGTATCCCCAGAGTAAGATTCTCATGCTGTTTCCTATTGTGATCATCCCTTTTTTCTTTCACATACGAGCATATCTGTATCTAGGCTTTTGGTTCCTCCTACAACTATATAATGGTTTTAGTGATCTGACTGGACCAGAAAGTAATGGAGGAGTAGCCTTTTTTGCCCATGTGGGTGGCTTTGTAGCAGGAATGATTTTATTCAAGCCATTCTTGGACAGAAAATATAAGAAAGAAGTACGACTGGAAAGTATGCGGAAAAAGTATCCACAGCACATTTCATATGAGAATGACAGGTACTATGGCCGTAATACCTGGAGATGAGAATAGACCATATTTAACATGGATAACGCTTAGGAGAATTTATGATTCAACTAGGATCTAAATATCCTTGGAACGCCTAAATTTAGCTTTCTTTTCTATCTTACTGGCAAACCTGGGATACTTGGCCATCACACGCTCGAAGGGCTGCTTATCTAGTCTATAAATATCGCAGTAGGTTTCTGCTTGTATGGAGGCAGATCTAGGCTGGTTTAGAAACAAGGCTATTTCTCCAAAAAAATCCCCCTCGTCTATGGTGCCTATTCTTCCACTGTCTTCTTTAAAGACTCCCAAACTACCTCTAATAATAAAATACATAGTTTCCCCTATCTCTCCTTCCTTACAGATATAATCCCCTGGAATGAGAATAATGGGCTCTAAGTTAAAGGCTATATCCCTGATAAGATTATCACTCGCATCTGAGAACAGGGGGATTTTATCAATAATCCCTTTTTTCAAGTGAAGGGTAACCTCTTCCTGTAGATTTTGGGGTAGACCTTGAAGGAACCTGGATTCATCATAGCCCAATCTTTTTTTCCATTTATAGAGGTAAAAATCCTGAATGCGCAATTGTAGGTCCATAGGCATGGAACGGTAACTCACCAGGGCAGAAAGTTTTTCAATATTCTCCAGATACTGAGCCCTGGAGGGATCTTTTTTGGATAATACATTAGCTACATTACCTATGATGTACCCATATAATCCTACCCCTAGAATCTGGACGAACATAGTATAAATAATCTGTGGATTAGTCTCAGGAATGATATCACCATACCCTACAGTAGTGAGGGTGGTAATGCTCCAATATAGGGCCTTTAGGTAAGTGGTAGCGAGATCATCTTCTGGTTGACCCTCATAGGATAAGGCTATCCATCCACAGCTTAACCAGTGGGAAGACATGCAGATGATGAATAGAAAATATCCGAGTATGTACAAATAAGGGATAACTACCTCTCGCTGGTAGCCTTCATACATGATATAGCCCACCTTAAACAGCTTTAATAAGCTGATTAAGGCAAGCCCACTGATTGAATCAAAGGCTAAGAAGGGAATGGCAGCAATCAAATCTATCCAAAACCATCCACGGAAGTATTGGTAAAGGCCATATTCTTCATAAAACAGATTATCTCCTTCCTTAGCCCTACACCACCTGAAGGTAATGTAGATATCTGTTATCAGGAATAGGTAAGTGAGGCCTACTCCTATTCTCAAGATAGGAGTAGCCGTGAGAGATAAGGCCAGACTGAGTGGAATCCAGATCCCGAGGAAAATAGAAAATAAGGAGATAAGGAGATTCCAGATCCGTTCAGTGGATTTCCTGGGGATGATGATCATGGCTTATAATTACTTGAATAGAATCAACTTCATAACAAGCAATTTAGGAAAATGAACAAACAAGGAGGTATCCTTATTCCAACCCATACTGAAAGGTAGGGGACTGGTGCTCAGCCTGGACCCAGACTTTGAAAAATATGGGTTTGTGGGATAGAAAATTACTCCATGTAATAACCTGTCTGGAAGGACGGGTAGGGTAGGGGTCTCTTAATACTATCTTATCTATCACGGGCCTTTCATGGACATTTAAATGGTAATACGCGGCGGTAAGCACATAGGCATGGGCGGACTCCTGATCTGGGTTTTGAAGGCCTACCATAATAGGCATCTTAGCCGCTAGGTTATTAATAATCTCTACGTCTGAGATCATTCCGTAGTCAGCATAAATACGTGAATACCCACCTCTGGTGTTTACTGCTGATCCGCTAAGGGCACTAAGTACCTGGTCCGGGTTTCCCGGTCTATCTACTAATGAACCGTAAATACGCCTCACAACTTCTTCCTGGCTGACCTTTAGCCCATGGTAGGTTAGGACCATCTGTATACAAGCGGCCCAGCACCAGTTCTCTTGGCGTTGCCTACCGGACTGTGAGGGAGCTGCTAAGAACTCAAACTCCTCAGTAGGAATACCTGCCCCGAACAAATTATCATTGTACCGTCGAATGGATTGGGAGTGACCTTGGAAAAGGAAGGAAATGAAAATAAGAAGACATACAAAGACACGGACTGAGGGCGACGTATGGACCATGGCAGCATTACATTATTAAGAGTAGGGAAATATTCGCTATGCTAATATAACAAAACGAATACATTCTTTTGTGTAAAAAATGAAGAATAATCTGTCACGTGAAATAACAGCTAAGTGTCTATAATCTAATTGTCTTGGCATTGAGAAAGAAAATATGTAAACAAATGGCAGATAACTTAGCACATAGTAACCAAAACAGCCTTTTAGACGCATACTCCCTAGCTGTTACAGGGGCCTGTGAGAAAGTAAGTCCCGCGGTAGGGCATATCTCAGTTGAAAGAAAATCATCCAAGCGGTCAGGTAGAAGAGAAAGAGAGGGCGGAGGGTCTGGATTTCTAATTTCTCCAGACGGATTTATGGTAACTAATAATCATGTAGTGGAGGGAAGTAAACAGCTAACGGTTTCTTTACCTTCGGGTGAGCGGTATGTAGCAGAAGTAAGAGGGACAGATACCCCTACTGACTTAGCTCTGCTCAAAATACCTGGAAAGAAGCTACCCTATGTAGCTTTTGGAGATGCTAGTAGTTTGAAAGTAGGCCAAATAGCTATTGCCATAGGGAGCCCCTACGGATTTGAATACACCGTAACTTCAGGCGTAGTCAGTGCCCTGGGTAGGTCTCTGCGCTCCCAGTCTGGCAGACTCATAGATGATGTCCTTCAGACAGATGCTGCTTTAAATCCCGGGAATTCTGGCGGCCCACTCATTAATACGCTTGGAGAAGTAATAGGCGTAAATACAGCCATTATCCTGCCTGCCCAGGGGATCTGCTTTGCCATAGCAAGTAATACTGCCCAGTATGTAATCTCCAGACTCATTACCCATGGAAAAGTGAAACGAGCCTACCTGGGTATAGCCGGCCAAAACGTTACGATATCTCCTACCCTTAAGCAAAAAGTGAAATTGGAAAACGCCTCAGGGGTACGGGTAAGTACCATAGAAGCTGATGGCCCTTCCGTTAACCAGTTTTTTAGGGAAGGAGATATCATCATTAGCCTGGATGGGCAGGTAGTGAATTCTATAGATGAGCTGCACAGACGCTTGGATGAATCTTATATAGGAAAAAGAGTTGCTGTGGAAGTAATGAGAAAAGGAAGGAGAGAAGCAGGAGAAGTTATCCCTGGAGAACTCCAATAAGGATAGCTAGTGTAAGCGTTTTCCATCTAATCATAGGAAGCTTAGGAAGACTGTTAAACGTAAGTCTTTGAATAAATACTTCCCTATTCGAATACCTGTATAGTCCGAAAATACGTTAGTTAGGGAACAGTTGCCTGCCTAGGCAGGAAGATCCATAAAAGGGGATTGATTTTTCTTTAGTAATTTATGGCTTACTTTTTGCCCTTGTTCAATACATTGGAAAGCGGCTGGACTCCTTTAAAAGGAGTAACAAACCACATTTTCAGGCACTTGTAATTTCATGCGAACTACAACCTCTACTGCAATCATATATTCGGACTTCCGGTCCACTAATATTCTATTTTTACTATTCTTCTGGACCTTTGTGGGACTTAGCTCCCTTTCTGCCCAAGAAATTTGTGGGAATGGGGTGGATGATGATAATAATGGTTTCGTAGACGAGTACTGCGCTGTACCAGCGATTACCTGTAGCAGTGGCTCCACAGCTCCAGATCTAAATGTACCTTCTGGAACCCCCTTTATTTTTAATACGTACTACCCCGCGCCTTCGGGAGGGGAAACTACTGTCTCTGAGGGAAGTACTTCTATCCCCGTAGATGCAGGGGCAGTTTTAGGGAATGATCCTATTATGCAGGGAGACCTGGTTCTGATTATTCAAATGCAAGGAGCCACCCTCAATATTGGAGACCAAGATGAACTGGATACTCCTGGGGGTAATGGAGACTATGGAGATGGAGATGGGGGAAAAGACAGACAAGGAATTCTCACCAGTGAATTTACCGCAGGTATATATGAGTTTGCCTTTGCAAGTAATGGGGTGACAGGAGGAGTTGTTGATATAGTGTCCCCCCTAAGAAATACCTATTCAAATAGTGATAACATAACGGGAGGGCTAGGGATCAGAAGGTACCAGGTAGTGAGAATTCCCAGGTATAACAATCTAAATGTACCTGCTGGTGCTACCCTTACTGGTAGTCCATGGGATGGTAGAAGGGGAGGGATAGTAGCCGCAGAAGTAATTGGGACTATGACCATTAATGGGATCATTGATATGACAGGAAGAGGGTTTAGAGGGGGACATCGTTTTAGCGATACAGAATTCGGCTATAAAGGAGAAGGCTTGGCGGGAAGACCGCCTTATGTATACAGCCAGGTAGCAGGTGGATTAGCAGGTAGTAGTGGCTATCCAGGTACTGCCTTAGGCTTAGGGGCAGCAGGGAATGCTGGCGGAGGACCCAGAGAAGTGGATTCCGGTGGGGGAGGAGGTGCAGGTGCAGGTGATGGTGGTGATGGTGGCGTAGGGCCCTTTGGGTCTACAGATCCAAGAAATAATGCCCCTTACCAAGCGAAAGGGGGAGCAGGAATAGCTGACGCAGGGGATAGACTCATCCTTGGTGGTGGCGGCGGTGGGGGAAATGCCGATAATGTAGGATTTACAGAAGTAGCAGCCAGTGGGGGAGCTGGCGGAGGAATCATCATCCTACGGGCGAATGCTGTGGTGGGGAATGGCTTCATAAGAGCTAATGGGGAAGGAGGAGAAACCCAGCCACAAGAGGGAGCCGGTGGGGGTGGTGGCGGTGGATCTATCTTGATATATTCTAACTCTACGAATTTAAATACCCTTATCATAGAAGCCCAAGGAGGAGAAGGCCACAGCACCCAGTTGCATACAGGAGGTGGTGATGGCGGCGGGGGCGGTGGCGGCGGCGGAAGGGTACTTCTCATGCATCCTGCGGGTAATCCCGTAAGTGCTATTGCCTCCGTAAGTGGTGGCCCCGCAGGACGTGGTGGCAGGTGGTTTTTCTCAGGTGGTTCAGATACCCATGAAGATGGACTGAATGGTGCCCCTGGATTTGTAGCGGAAGTCCCTCCCCCTCCTCCCTTTTCATGTCCGGAAGAGTGTGGGGATGGCATAGATAATGACGGGGATGGCCTGATAGATGACTTAGATCCAGACTGCCCAGCTTACACACCTTCAGAGCCATCATGTGATGATCCTCTCATTACCTATTATATGCCCACCGTTTGGAAAAACACAAATAGAGGTAGGCCACAGGCATTAATTATTTCTACTGAATTTGCGCAGGCAAATGTAAGCATAGAAACAGCAGATGGGGTGTCATTTGTGAGGAATGTAAATGTAGTAGTAGGAACACCTGTTTTTGTGAATCTCCCTAATGATATAGTAGAGAGTAATAATGTAGCTAGTGTGGAAAGGAATAAAGGCCTCATTATCAGGTCTGATTTTCCTATCAATGCAGCTTACCTGGTTAATAATAATAGTAATAAGGTCATTCTCTCAATAAAAGGAACCGCTTCCTTAGGAAAAGCATTTAGGGTAGTTTCTCCTACCAGGATCTCCAATGGGAATGCGGCAGAACGGCAGTTTGTCTCTGTAATGGCTTCTGAAGATAATACCCAAATTACCTTTAGTGATAGTCCTTTTGCCTTACAAGGCGTAACGCTCCCCCTTTCCATCACCTTAAATAGAGGGGAAACCTACATGCTGAAAACCCAGGAAGGGAGTGGGGCGCAGCTCCAGGGACCTTTGGGGATGCTGATTACCTCAGATAAACCCATCACCATCAATACCGGATGCCAACATATGCAGGCAGCAGGTACCACCAGTAAAGAGGGGGGGATGGACCAAGCCATCCCTTTCGAGCGTTTAGGGACAGAGTATGTCTGTATTAGAGGTGGAATTAATGCCGTTCAAGACTACGTCATCGTAATGGGGGTGGAGAATAATACCAATATCTTCCTGGATGGGAACCCCAATCCAATAGCTAAAATAGATGCCGGGACAGCATTTGAGGTGAGTATTACAGGAAATTTAGGAGATCCCCATCATATACGTGCTAATAAACCGATTTATGCTTACCACGTTTCAGGCCTTGGTGGTGGGGGAGAGTTTGGGATGTCCATTCTTCCCCCCGTAAATCCCTATGGCTGTGTGGGAAGTAAGTATAGTGAGTTTTTAAAATTCCCCGGAATTACTAACCATGCCTATGCCATAGTGCCTAACTCAGGTCTGGCTAGCTTACGCCTGAATGGAAACCAGTATACCGCCCTGGCTACCGCTAATCCCGTACCGGGACTGACAGACTACTCTGTAGTAAACTTTGAAAATAATGACTTATTAAATGGGATCAATGTTATCCAGAGTTCAGAAGCCCTCCACCTAGGCTTACTTGTAGGGAACAGTGGGGATGGAGGAACCTATGGATTCTTCACAGAATATCAGGCTAAAGTCAAAGCCCTGGATCCTGACATCTTATTACCCACGGAGTATTATTTGGTGGATACTGTATGCGCAGAGGAGGAGCTTACCCATACGTTATTGGTAGAGAGTTGTGATCCTTTCCATGAGATCATAGGGGTAGAAGGCGCCGTAGGAACAGTAGATTTTCAGGCAGGAAGCCTAACCTTAACCTACACAGCACCTTCAGACTCCATGCTGGATATATTTAAGGTGAGATTTAGAAATGGGCTTGGACTTACCGGGCAAGTCTGTTTAGGCATATATGTAGCACCTAAACCTGAGCCTACAATCAGCCCGGATACTACTATATGTGAGGGAGAATCTACTCCGCTACTGGCTACAGGTGGGATTTCCTACAGTTGGGACAATGCCTCCTTTTTGTCTGATCCGGCTATCCCAAATCCAGTAGCTACCCCTACAGATTCCACCCTGTTTACTGTTACCGTCACCAATGAATTTCAGTGTACAGAAACTGACAGTATCAACGTATTTGTAAATGTGGCACCAAATATTTCTGCAGGTAATGATACCAGTATTTGTGAGGGAGAAAGTATTCCCCTTCAGGCCACCGGGGGAGTTACCTATGCATGGTCCCCAGCAGATGTACTATCAGATAGTAGCATAGCTAATCCTATAGCTAGTCCACTTACTACTACCACATTTACAGTAGTAGGCAGAGATAATGCTGGTTGTGAGAATACAGATGAGATAGAGGTCAGCCTCACACCAGCTCCTGTGATAGAGGCCGGTACTGACACCACTATATGTATGGGGGATACACTTCAACTACAAGCTGGAGGTGGACAGACATACCTGTGGGATACTGATCCGGCCTTGAGTGATACAGGTATTCCCAATCCATTAGGCTTCCCTAATGCTGATCTTACCTTTTATGTTACAGGTACGGATGTAAATGGATGTGTAGGAAGAGATTCTGTTCAGATTCAGGTATTATCTCTTCCTATTCCTACCATCAGCCCTGATACGGCAGTTTGTGAAGGAGATAGACTACAGTTACAAGCAGGAGGCGGGATAAGCTATGTATGGTCTCCTACTACCGGCCTCACGGCTACTGATGTAGCTAGCCCAGGTCTTTTACCTGTCTCTACTACCAGGTATATAGTAGAAGTTACAGATGTAAATGGTTGCTCGGATACCATTAGTACATTAGTAGAAGTATTTCCCATTCCTACTGCTTTTGCGGGAGAAGATAGGGGTATATGTGAAGGAGAAGTTCTACAGCTTGAGGGATCAGGAGGAAATACATTTGAGTGGACTCCAGCAAACCTCCTCTCAGATCCTACCATTCCTAATCCTACAGCCGGACTAACCGCAGACCAACAATTTATTCTACAAGTATCTAATGCTGCTGGCTGTGATGATACGGATACAGTTACTATCACCCTAAATCCTTTGCCTGTCATTACTGCAGAGGCTGATGTAGATGTGTGTAGAGGTTCTGACGTTACCCTTGGCGTTACTGGAGGACTAACGTATTCCTGGAGCCCCCAACAGGGACTTTCTGACCCTGCTAGTGCTAATCCAGCTGCCAGTCCCATCCAAAATACAGTCTATATAGTGGTAGGGACGGATGTAAATGGGTGCAGTTCTCAGGATAGCCAAAGAGTTTCTATTCTTGCTCTCCCTACCCTGGATGCAGGCGTAGATGCAGCTATCTGTGAAGGAGAATCTACTGTCTTAACAGCTTCCGGTGCGCTTTCCTATGTCTGGACGCCAGCTACTACCTTATCTGATAATCAAGCTGCCACTCCCCTGGCTACTCCTCCTACTACAACTACCTACCTCTTAGAAGGGCCAGGAGCTAATGGATGTATAGGAAGAGACAGTGTGCAGGTCATCGTAAGTCCCAGGCCTGAAGGGAGAATTATAGGGGACACCTTATTATGTATTGGGGATAGAACAGAACTTACAGGTGGAGGTGCTGAGCAGTATACTTGGTCAGGAGGAACTACTGCTCCCCAGATTTCTGTAGCCCCGCCTGTAGATACACCTGTATGGATGATACCAGAGACCCAGGGGTGTGTAGGAGATACTGTTTTTAGCACGATAAGGGTATTCTCTTATCCAGATGCTTTCTTTACTATTAGCGAGTCAGAAGGGTTTGCCCCTTTGGAAGTTACTTTTGCTAATAATTCTCAAGGAGCTACCTCCTACTTATGGGATTTTGGGGATGGAAATACCTCTACGGAGACCTCACCTACTCACATATTTACGCGTAAAGGCCAGTTTGTAGTAAACCTTTTAGCCTTAAATGAAGGTAAATGTACTGACTCTGTCTCTTTCAGCTTTATTGAAGTATTTGGTGCTACCTTTTATTTACCTAATGCCTTTAGCCCAAATAATGATGGGAACAATGATCTGTTTCTAGTGCCTTCTGTAGGGCTAGAGCGTATTTCTATCACAATTTTTGATAGATGGGGGAGGGTGATTACAAGCTCTAATGAGCTGACATTCAGTTGGGACGGTACATCTGATGGTATTTTATTACCTGAGGGAACCTATGTTATTCAGGTGGAGGGAGTTAGTACAAATGGCGAGAAAATCAGTAGGACAGGTAGTATTACCCTTTTTAGGTGATAATTTTTGAAAATTATTACGATATTATTTTATGAGAAATCGAATATTTTCATTCCTGTGTAATGAAAAAGAGTGAACATATTATCTGCCAACATACTTTATATGCAAATTAGCTTCGGAAACAAAAACTAACGCATGAGTTCGAAGCTATCAAATACCCCCAGGCAAGTTACAAGTACCAAAACAGATATCCAGATTAAAGCTACGCATATAGCATACGGAGCTATAATCTTGAGCATACTCCTCACTGTAACCATGGTAGCCACTAAACAGCTTCATGATGACAGACCCGTTCCTAAGCAGGAAAGTGTTACGCATTTATATCCTGCTAGCCCACAGCTAGCTAGGTTACAGAAAGAGAAATCTCCTACGGAAGAGCTTAGGTCCGTACCTTCAAGCACACAGTCAGAAGAACTCCCCAAGCCTAAGCTTGGATCTTCTGTAAGTTGGGGAAGTATGGATTTTAGTTGGTTTTCTGGTATGGGCAGTATTATCTGGCATACCTCCAATGAGCAGAATACAAGATATTTTGAAGTGGAAAGATCCACAGATGCTAAAACATATGGCTCTATCATTAAGCTTACACCTTCAAAGGCAAAGGCAGAGTATGGATATTCTTATTATGATAAGTCCCTGGGAACCTTAGGAATGCCAAGGGTCTATTACAGGATCAGGCATGTAGGATTAGATGGTAAAGAGATAGTGAGTGATCCCATTAAAGTAGACATTCCTGCAAAGGCAGGACTCTATGCCAGGCTGATGGAACTCGAAAGTGGACATGTGAAGGTTCAGTGTGCAGCAGATAAATCTCTGCAGATGAATCTGAAAATACATAATAACCTTGGAGAAGAAATACTCCATAAATCCATAGAAGCTAATCCAGAAGCCTTTACCCTTTCCCTGAAGTCTGCAAAGTTGGTGGAAGGGCAGTATTACCTGACCTTAACAGATAATGACCAGACAGTAGTAACTGAATCATTCCAAATAACAGATTAATTACAGCTTCGCTCGTCAGGTAATAAGATTGATACAGCCTATTCATCGGCTATTATCAATATTTTAACGAATTCTAACGTACCCCAAAGACCTTTTTTTCGTAGAATTAAAAACAAATTAGGCAATAGAGGTTCCTATGGAAAAGTAAGCAGTAAAAAAGGTGAACCTTTACCCTTAAATTTTACAAGGTAAAAAAATATGAATTTCGTACTTTGACAGGCTCATCTTTGCAACTACTTTTGAGTATAACAAAAAATAAAAAGTACATATAAAGAGTTAGGGTTGATGTGTGGTTGAAAGGCGTTCCGCAATTATAGCGGGCGCCTTTTTCGGTTTAGAACATCCCCTTTCATGGAGGCGTTATACAGTAGCCTTAATAAAAGAGAATTTTAGGTGGGATACCCTTACTATTGTAGCGTTATATAATTCAAGGAATGAAAAAAAGCAGTTGGCTTTTATTGTTCCTGGCTTTCAGTATCTTTTCTTGTTCCGTCATAGAAGACGTAGAAAACCTCAGCCCGCCAGCGTGGGAACCTGATTTTTCCTTTCCTTTAGTAGACACGGATGTGACAGTGAATGAACTACTAGATGAGTGGGATACGCAAAGAAACATAAAGGTAGATGAAAATGGGTTGCTATTTATTTCTCAGCAAGCCGATATATTTTCAGTTGACGGAGAGGGGATTTATGAAATTCCCGACCTCCTCATACCCGTTATAGATACCGCTCTAGTAGGCCCAAACCCATTTCAAGACATAGAGCTATTTACCCTCAAAGAGGGAAGTATGGAATATGCCATAGATCTCAGTCTGGTAGGAGAACACGTGATAACCCTACTCATAGAAAACATTACTTCAAGTGATGGGGTATTCACGCGGGAGATTAGAGGAAGCGGTCCAGGTAGGCTAGAAGGCGTATGGGATTTAGGCAGAAGTAATTTTGACTTTAGGGAAGACAGTATCCGCATTAGCTATACAGCTGATCATGTACCTACCGGCCAGAGAATTATGGTATTCCCTTTTTCCCTGAACTTAACTGATATGGACTTTTCTTACGCCCAGGGATATTTTGGTCAGCACCAGTTCGAAGTGAGTGCTGATACCATAGAATTAGACAGCCTTGGGGATGAGATAGATATAGAGTATATGCTATCACAGGCTGAGTTATCACTTACTACTACTAACTCTTTTGGTATTCCTGTTCGCTTAGCGATAGACAACTTCAACTTGGTGACTGAAGAGGGAGAAACGCTTGGAATAGAAAGCGAGGTTATCTCCAACGGAATTGATTTTAACTACCCTACACTAGAAGAGATAGGGCAAGAAAAAACTACCTCCATCATCCTAAATGAGCAGAATTCCAATATTCATACTGCCCTATCTTTACAGCCAAAGGTAATCAGGTATGGTTTAAGCGCTATGGCGCATCCTGAAAATGATCCTGAAGAAAGGGGATTTATTACAGATACGTCCCATATAGATGTATCCATGGACGTATACGTACCCTTGTATGGGAGTATCCGGCAATTTTCTCGAACAGATACCTTCTCACTTTCTCTTGAGGATCTGGATATGGGGAGGTACGCAAGATTCAAAATCATAGGAGATAATGAGATCCCCTTAGACATCTTCCTTCAAGGATACTTCCTGGATGAGCAGGACCAAATCATAGACTCCTTAGTAAATACACCCTTCGCTGTGTTAGAATCGCCAGATGTAGACGCTAATGGGGAGGTTATAGAAAGTAAACGGACAGAATCCTTTATAGAAATCCAAGAGGCCAAGTTCAACAGGCTCACCCAGACAAGCTCTATGGTGCTAAGGTATACGCTAGCTACTGGAGAAAATGGAACTGCAGCTGCCAAATTCTTATCAGATAGTAAACTAGACGTTAAAATAGGCCTCCAAATAGGGGTACAAAATCCTGACTAATATTCATACTTCTCGTTTTTAGCATTTAATACTCATGAAGAGACTTATACTTTTCTTTGCCCTGGTATGCGCTATTTTATCAGGATTTTCCCAGCAAGAATTAGGCTTATATTTTATGCCGGGTGCGGTACAGTCCCAACGTTATAATCCTGCCTTTCTCCAAGAAGAAAAAGTGAACTTAAGCTTGGCTAGTATAGGGATGGGCGTAGCTCATACTGGCTTTTCCTTCGGGGATATTATATTTCCGGTACCCGGGTCTACCGAAACCCAGTTAAATGTAGAGAGCGCCCTTAGGGTAATGGATGAGCAAAATCACTTCCGCTTTCAGACATCAGTGGATGTATTAAACCTAAGTGTGAGATTGAGAGGTTTGCAGATAGGGTTTGGGTATCAGGCTAAAGCAGATGCTCTCCTTCAGTATCCAAAAACACTTGCCCAACTAGCCTGGGGCGGAAATACGCAGTTTGTCGGGAATGAGATCAATATAGCACCAAGTTTTCAGATACAGGGATACCATGAATTCTCCCTTTCTGCAGGGTGGAAAGTAGGGAGAATTTTCCAAGGGGGACTACGAATGAAATACTTGGTTGGCCTTGCTAACCTATCCACGGCGAATCAAGACGCAACTATCTTTACAGATGCTAATAATTATGCTACCACTGTCAGTACAGATTATGTAATACAGAGTAGTATGATAGACATGGGATCTCCAGAAGCGTTTGCGGTTAGCATAAGTCCACAAGCCTTTACACAAAATACCGGCTATGGGATAGATGCAGGGGCAGTTATTCAACTGACCAAAAAACTGTCTATAGCTATCAGTGGGGTAAATATACTTAGCAACATCAATTGGCAGGACTCTGTCAGCCAATTTACCAGCAGGGGTACCTACACATTTAGTGGCTTAGATGCTGCGGAAGCTATTACTGGAGGCGAGATAGAAACAGAGTCTGTATTAGATTCCATATCCTCTCGCTTAGAGTTTACAGAGACTAATGATCCATATATTACCCAGGTACCTACCCAGATATATGCAAGTGCACATTTTCAGCCCATTAACACCTTTAGGTTGGGAGCACTCATCTTTCAAGAATGGTATAGAGGGAGGCAATTTCCTGGGATGATGCTTAGTGCCAATAAAGACCTTGGAAAAATAGTTACTGCTGGCCTTACCTACTCCATGCGTACACGAAGCTTTGATAATCTAGGAGCTAATGTTCTTCTAAGAGGAGGGCCTGTGGTAATGTTTCTGGTGACAGATAACTTCACAGCCTTACTTACCCCTAGATCCGCGAGAGAGATAAACTTTAGGTGGGGAATGAATATAGCTATCAAATAGTACCTGAAAATATGATTACCGTCTAGTTTGAACGGGCCGTGAGAGCGGTTCGTTTTTTTGTGTGCCAGGCATGTGCACTATCTATAGGGTTAAAGTCCCGAACGGGCCGAGTCAGAAAGGAACCGTTAGCGAAGCGCAAGGGTGTCTCTCGTGAGGGAGAATCTGAAGGCAGCGCGTAGCAAAAGCTGGTTTTGACGAACAGAAATCAGATACTAGGCATTCATTGTGGGTAATCTGGCAATAAACAGAGAAGCCCCAAAACTGACCCTAGACAATGGGTGTAAATCTGGCAGAATCAGCGTGTAGATATTGTACTTACCCTTGGAGGTCTCAAACCCGAGAGGGGATGAGAAGTCAGCAGCGAGCATAGTACCTAGAGTTAAAATGCTCACGGGGAAGGCTCAAATCTCTGAGGAGCTGAAGTTTTTTTTTACAGGTGTAAAAGTCATGCGAACCACAGCCAAGAAGTACGGCACTCAGTTGAACCTGCTAGAGGTAGGGGAGCTGGATGGTACTGACTCACGGTTAAGCGGTAGCGAGGTACACGCAGCTACGAGACAGGTGAGTGTGGAATGGCTTTCAGATTGTAAAAGAGCACGCAGTTCAAGTACAGAATTGATGAATCAGATAGCAGATTTATCAAATCTAAGCCGGGCCTGCCAGCGTGTGATCAGCCATGGGGGCTCCGGGGGTATAGACGGTATGTCCACAGGGGACTTGGGAAGGTGGTTTGCCAACCACTGGCGCGAGCTCCAATCATCGCTATTGGAAGGGAGCTATCAACCGAATGGCTTACGGGGAGTATCTATCCCCAAAGCTAGTGGGGGAGAACGTCAGTTGAGTATCCCCACGGTCAAGGACCGTATGGTTCAGCAAGCCATCTTACAGGTACTAAGTCCTCGCTACGAGCCGATATTTTCTGTGAACAGCTATGGCTTTCGCCCTGGCAAGGGAGCTCATGGAGCACTTGAGTCAGCAGGCAGGCAGATAGCCTCAGGGAAGCATTGGGTAATAGACCTGGATATATCAAAGTTCTTTGATGAGGTCAATCATGACCGGCTACTATGGAAGTTAAGTAGACGAATAGGAGATAGACGCGTATTGGAACTCATACATCGTTTTCTACGGTGTGGCTTACTAGGCAGAGGTCTAGAGAGCCAGCGCATCAAA
>JBCCLI010000003.1:0-47353 GCA_039026975.1 Bacteroidota bacterium
GAACTCCTCCAAACGGCAAGATTGATTGAGGGGAAAGGCCTAGCCTACACATTAGAAGAAGGCTGGATGCAGGGGCGGGCCATTTACGGAGGGCTTTCCACCGCCTTATGTCTTGATGGCACCCATGCGTTACTGAAGGATCTGCCTCCTTTGCGGTCTGTTTCTGTGAATTTTATTGGACCAGCCAGTCCTGAAGTATATGTGCAAGCTAGTGTCCTTAGAAGAGGGAAGAATGTGGTTTTTGTAAAAGCTGAGTTATTCGGGCAGGATGGATTGATTACGCATACGGTATTTTGCTTTGGGGCTGCCAAAGCGTCAAGGTTAGATGCTGTGTATGTACCGCCTAAGAAGGTAGTGGGCCCTGAGTCAGCCAGATCTTTATTTCCGGAAGATGGCATAACGCCAGCCGGTAAAAGAGTTCCGCCTCCCTTTACCCAACATTTTGAGGTAGCCTTGGTGAATGGAGACAGGCCTTTCTCAGGCTCTGATGATCCCAGTATGGAGCTGTGGGTAAGGCATAAGGACCCCTCTGCCAAAGATATGAAAGCCCTGATAGCCTTAGCAGATATGCCCCCACCAGCCATTTTTCCGGTTTTCAAAGGCTTTGCGCCTATCAGTTCTATGAGCTGGATGTTTAATATTCTCACTGATGATCTTACTAATCAGTCAGGTTGGTGGTTAATGGGTGTATATGGAGAGCATGCTAAACAAGGCTACTCTAGCCAAAACATGACCATTTACAATGACAAGGGAGAATTGGTGGTAGCAGGAAGACAGAATATCGCAGTATTTTATTGATGTATCGCTGGTTTTTAGGAATAGTATTGGGGGTGCTGCTTTGCTTTTAGATTCAGAATAGGTCCACTTCCTTCCAAATACAGTCATAGGGTAGCCCTATCCTACCGGAAATACTCTACAAGCTTCTCAGAATGTACTGAATGCAGAAGCCATAATTATTATCTCCCTACCCTTAGTGCACCAATTAACGAGATTCTTTGTAAGCTGGAATTAGCCAGCCTGGAAGATCCTCTCCCAAATTCAGCCCTAAGTTCGAACATAAACTTGTTTAAACTGATGCCAGCTCCAGCCAGGAGGGACAGGTTGAACTGTACAGGCCCTTCAAATTCTCCTTCTCTAATAATATTCCTATTCCCAAATACATAAAACTCCTCCATACTTGTGTTGGAACTCCCTACCGTGGCAGCAAAGGAAGCGCCTCCATTCCAAAATAAGGTGGTTAAGCTTTCTTCACTCCCTAAGGTAATTCTTCTCCTTATCATACTGCCCACCTTGATGGCAGTAATGGATATGTCAGAGGTTACATGATTTTCAATGCTCTCTGAAACGGGGAGAATGACAAATCCATCATGAGAATAAGTAAGTATGCTAAGTTCTGAATTGATAAACCACTTATTATCATACCTTTTTAAAGGCACATCAAAACCCAGCCCTATGAGAAATCCGCCTTGACGGGGGTAGTCAGTCTCTTTCAGGAATTCCTCCCCACTTGTGAATTGAGTTTTTGAGTTTACATATCCCAGCAGAATGGAGGTCCTGTATCTACTCCTTTTCACTTGTTTGGCTGGAGGTAGATTTTCCTGTTTAAATGTTGGAGTAGATGACAAAAAATTGTAGTACGACTCAAATATCTTCCTTAAGCTAGTACGATTATAGGTTAGCTCATTTATCTTTCGTTTAAAGTAGGCATTTTTGCAGTCCTGAAAATAAGTAGTTAGTTGGCCTATGTACTTTTTATTCTCACGAATGATTTCCCTTGTATTCCCTGCCCCTCCAGGCATACTGATCAAATACTTTTTTTGGTATAGCAACTCATAAGCTCCGTTTCTGAAAATATAGAATAGCTGCTTGCCATTAGGTAAGTTCAAGCTGTATAAGCTTTTACTTCCTTCTATTAGGGTGGACAAGAAGAAGGTGTCTTGGACTACCTGGAAGTTAGCATCATAATTGAAGTCCATATCCCTATAGGGACTCTTTTCTATTTCTATGATACCCCCTACAAACTTCCCTTCTTCCACTAAAAATGCCTTAACCTCATGTGGTTTATAGGTAGTTAATTCTCCAGTTTGAGAATTTTTAAAGGTCACAAATGTAGGATTACCGGATTTGTTGAGATAATCTAGTTCTCCTACTAAGGTATCCTGGGAGAAGGTAATGATTTTTCCTGGTATGAATTTGACCTGACTAAGGCATAAAGAGGTACTACAAGCAGCAAAGAGGCAAATGGTTAAGCATCTATATAGGAACATACGGATAGGTTCAGATGACTGAAGATAGTTTGTTCACTTAGTATAATGAAATAATGGGCATTTTATTTCAGAGAAATAAATAACATATAAATAAGTTTTTTATGGTAAGCGTTTGTTTGTAGAAATGGGGGAGGAGCCTATGGGGCTAGTAACCTTCTTTGTATAGCCCACGCTAACAATAGCTGATTAAATAATTCTGCTTCTTCTAGCTGAGGGGTATGCCCACTCTTTTCAAACAGAGTAAAGGTGAAGTCTGGAACAGTTTTATATGCTACCTGCCAAAGCGTGTAGGGAATCACATAATCATATGTACCCATCCCTACCCAAACGGGAATAGTTACCTCTACAGAATCTCTAAACATATCGTAATCCTGAAAAACGCTTCCAAACAGATGGCTGGTAAGTTCTGTATGTGCTATCATCCCCTCCCACAGCCAAGCGGCATCATAGAGAGAATCATACCAGTACTGAGCAGAAGTAGCTATATAGGCCTTGGCAAAATCGTTAGAATTGTCTTCAGCCAACTCAACTTGTAAAGCTTCCCAAAGACTGTCTTGTAAGGTCTTTCTTTCTGGATGGGCAGTCTCCCATAAGTCTAAAACCGCTTTATCAAAGACTTCACTTCCATGCTTGGCCGGAGAACCTATAATCACCAGACCAGATATTTTGTCCTGATGCAGCTTAGCGTATTCCATGGCAAGGGTCCCATGAATAGAATGCCCTATGAGTAAGGGCTTTTCCAGTCCCAGCTGTTGTCTGGCACTCTCTACATCTGCCACTATTTCTTCTATGCCATATTCTTCCAGATTTACAGGAGAATATTCTTCTGCAAACCACCGCAGGTCCACATAGTGTAGCTGTAAGTACTTTTCAAGCTCCTTTGAAAAAGTCTTGGGATAATAGATATGCGAGCCTATGACCAGGGTAGGGGTGCCAGTTCCTTCTATCACATAGTCAAGGGTAGTGGAGCCTACTTGAATGCCTTGGTAGGCAGATGTTGCCTTTTCCTCCTGTTCTGCCTTAGGAGAACACGCGAGAAATAGAATTAGGATGGAGATGATCAAATAGTAGCTTTTCATTTATAGTTAGGCTATTCTTTCTCTTTGCACCTTTGCGGTTTTGCGTGAAAACACTCGGCAGGAATATTCTCATTCTACGGACTAATCTTCACAATTACCCTTTTATACCTAGTTAAAGAGGGAGTTCCTTTATCGGTCAGCTCGAGGATGAAATGAGCCGTCTCTTCTTTTTCCACCTCAGGAGCAGTAAAGTATACCCTGTGGACATTTTCAGCCCCCATATTGATCTTTCCCTGATAGCTTCCTGCCTCAGGATAATGATACCAAAGGAAGCTCAAGTTATCTCCATCGGGATCAGTAGAATTAAAAGCATCCAGTAAAAAGCCTTCTCCTGACTTTAGGCTGAATGCTGATTCATGACTTAAAACAGGAACAGGCGGATGATTAGCTTCCTCAAATCTACTTGTGCACCAGTCCATTCTCGCCGCGAAATCATTCTGAAAGTCATCCCTCCAGCGCCAGAGGGTTACCTTTTGATCGGCGAATGTATTGGTATCTCTTATAATGGTTCTTCCATATTCTCCAAAAATATAAGGAGAATAGCTGTCAGTAGTATTAGTCCATATAGGTCTGGTTTCGGGAGCTCTCTCGACCACGGAATGCCCTTTAAGTATACTGGCAAAGTCAGGTTTATATAGCTCATATCTGCCTCCCCATCCCCCCCAGTTAGGGTGTGCTGGCTCATTTAGGCCATTCTGGATGAGAGAAAGAAAGGCGGGTGTATCTCCTTCCATTCCCCAGGCCACGTCCGGATAACTAGCTCCTAAAGGACCGTGGCCTTGTTGTATGTGTTTGGCCAACCAGCTATTGCTAATGCTTTCATTTTTGATCCCTTGGACATAGGAATGGATGCCTGTCCAGGTAGCGCTCCCATAGTGATCACCAGGAGTCACTATGTAGAAAAGTGCAGGGAAATTATTTCTGATCCAGATCCCACTGTCATCCTGGTCAGAAATGGTATATACCCTTAGCTTGGCTACTAGTCTGTTAGTCTCCGCTTTTGTGTGTGTCTCTCTTAGCGTATGTAAGGCTTGTGCCAGGGTATTTACGCCTCCCCAGACAGATATCCACAAAGGCCTTTCATCTTCCTTCACCAATTCTTCAATAATCAAATCAGACCCTTCTGTATCCATCCCTTTGCCCACGCCTAACATGCCATATTTCGGGATGCCACTTTTTACCAGGTTTTGGAGTGTCCCTGCTTCCGGGTAGCCTTTCTCATGTAAAAGTAGATTGGGCTGTACCGCTCCGTAGGCCAGGAGCACCTTTCTGATGGATTCAGGATTCACTTCGTTTTGAAGCCAGCAGGAGGTAGTAGCTACTAATCCCTTAACATCTATCTGATTACTGTATAATAACAGCCTGACTAATGATTGAGTATCATCAGGATCAGCTTCTATGTCTGTGAGAATGATGACTCTGTGTTTTTCCTGTGCTTGAAGGAGGGAAACAGGTAGAAAAATAAGTCCTAGTAAGAGGTAAAAGTGAGTTCTCATAGATTAACTGTATTTAGGTAAGAAAGAGAACCCTTTTGGATATACCTACCTATTATTTAGCCCTTTTCTTCGCATCCTTCACCTCATACTTAGGCGTGGCATAGAGAAAGCCGTATGCTTCAGAAGGATTCTTGCCAAGGTGCTTATGATGCTTTTTGTGGGCACGGATGAGGCGTTTAATGTATTTATTGTTGAATTTATACTTGACCTTGACTCTTCTGTGGATGATGATGTCATGTAGGTAGAAGTATAGAAAGCCATAAAGCGTAATGCCTACTCCTATGAAAGTGTACCACTCCAGGGTGGGGGCACCAAAGAAGATCAGGAAAAAGGCCGCCACTGCATAGGAGACTGACACTAAATCATTCCATTCCCACCAGGTTTTTTGGGGCGTATGATGAGATTGGTGAAGAAACCATAAGGGGCCGTGCAAAATGTATTTATGGATGACCCAGGCAAGTCCTTCCATGATAAAAATGGTGGCAATGGTAATGAAAATATAGAGCAATATCATATGCAGAGGTTAAAATTCCTTAGCGTCTTCGCGGCTTTGCCTGGAGTATTTTTCACCTCAAGACGCTAAGCCGTCAAGAATATTACTGATGAAGCTTATTTCTGTTTATCCAGGCTGTCAATTTCTTCCCTCATGGCATTGACAATTTCCTCCTGCGTGATGGCTCTTCCCCAGCTTTCTTTTCCATGCCCTATGGATACTATACCAGGATCTATGGTAGAAATAGAAGGAACCCGTTGGCTGGCACTCCCGTGTATTTCTTTAGCTCCCGTGTAGGCTAATATCTCCCTGATGTTGGTGGGCTTGACTCCTGCTCCCGGCATAATGGAAATATCCCTTCCAAAGGTAGCTATCAGCTCTTTTAGTATCGTCCTACCTTCCCAGGCAGAAGAAGCTTGGCCAGAAGTCAGAATTCGGCTGATCCCCATTTCAATCAGAGTCTCAGTAGCTCTATAAGGATCAGGCACATATTCAAAAGCTCTATGGAAGGTAAGCTCCATCCCATCTGCTACTTCCACTAATTCTTTCAGGCTTTCTTGGTCTACTTTTCCCTCTTCCGTTAGGCATCCAACTACCACACCCTGTATCCCATATGCCTTGGCTCGCTTTATCTCAGCTACTTGCATCTTGACATCTGCGGAAGAACAAATAAAGTCTCCCACCCTGGGCCTGACCATCATCATGACATTCTGCCCAAAGTTCTCCACTGCATAAGCTAATAATCCTTCTGATGGGGTAGTGCCACCTGTAGGGAGAGCGCCGCATACTTCCAGCCTGTCCGCTCCGCCCGCCTTAGCAGCCAGTATAGACTCAGCAGCGTCCACACAGATCTCCAATCTGATCATAACTTACTATTGGCATCTATGAGTTGGTTGCCCTTGATGGGATCATAGACTGCGTAATTGAAGCCAGACTGTATGCAGTATGCGCCATATTCTCCAGCCTTGTTGAGTGCGAGGAAACCTACTTGTATGCTTTCATAGTCCGGGTTCTTCTCTATTACCCTTTCTGTAGCCAGTCTGCAAGCTTCTTCAGGACTTTTCCCTTGTCGCATGAATTCTACTACTAGATGACACCCCACCACTCTGATGACCGCCTCTCCCCAACCGGTAGCTGCTGCTCCTCCTACGGCATTATCTACATACATGCCTGCGCCTATAATGGGAGAATCGCCCACCCGACCTTTTAATTTATACGCTGCTCCGCTGGTGGTACAGGCACCGGAAAGGTTGCCATTCTGGTCTAAGGCAATCATGCCTATGGTATCATGGTTCTCCGCATTTATTTCCGGTGTCTCAAAGGTGTTTTTCTCCTTCCATGCTTCCCATGCCTTGCGAGCCTTATCTGTAAGGAGATCCTTTTCTGTAAATCCCTGTTCCTTGGCAAACTGTAGCGCGCCATCACCTACCAGCATCACATGCGGTGTTTCTTCCATGACTTTTCTGGCCACGGAAATGGGATTCTCAATGTGCTGTAGATAAGCTACGGACCCACAGTCTCCTTTCTCATCCATGATGCAGGCATCCAGGGTGACATTTCCTTCCCTATCTGGGAGTCCCCCTATGCCTACTGAGGTTTCTTCTGGATCAGACTCTACTACTCTTACCCCTTGCTCTACGGCATCTAGGGCGCTACCCCCTTCAGATAAAACTTTCCAGGCAGCTTCATTAGCCTGTATCCCAAATCTCCAGGTGGAAATAACTACGGGTTTCTGGGTAGGTGAGGAGGGGTCAGCTTGCGCACATGCTTGTAGGGCTGTGCCACTAAAGAGTGAGCCCAGGGCTGTGGTTTTAAGAAACTTTCTTCTGTTGGTCATGATTGTGTGGGTTGAGAGATTAACAGCTTGCTGTGTTCAAGTAAAACATTCCAAAGCGTATCCACATGGGATTGATTGATATAGGTCTGCCCAATGCATACCCGTAGGGTATAGGCTCCATTCAGTTTCGTGTGGGTGAGGTATACTTTGCCACTATCATTCATGCTTTTGAGTAGCTTGGTATTCAGCCCATTAAGCTGTCCCTCATCCATCATTCCTTCAGGCTTATAGCGGAAACAAACCAGGTTTAGTGGGGTGGGGGCCAGAATCTCAAAATCTGGATGAGCTTCCAATTTCTCTGTAAAGGCCTTTGTGAGTGCTATGTGTTTCCTGAGAATATCCTGCATTTGCTTGATGCCCATATTTCTCATCACAAACCATAACTTGAGCGCGCGGAACCTTCTGCCAAGGGGTATTCCCCAATCCCGATAGTTATTCACGCTCTGGTCGTGCTGGGTCTTTAGGTATTCAGGGAGAATTTCAAACGTCCTGATGAGCGTACCCTTATCTTTTACATAGTAGGCCGTACAGTCAAAATTAGTAAACATCCATTTATGCGGGTTAAATACAAAGCTATCTGCCAGCTCCAACCCCTGCTGGGTATCTCTAAATTCTGGTAGTAGCAAGGCCGTCCCTGCATAAGCGGCATCTACATGAAACCACACGCCAAACTCCCGGCAGATTTCTCCCATTTCCTCTAAGGGGTCCATGGCAGTAGAACCCGTGGTACCCGTAGCGGCTATCACAATGAGGGGGGTAAATCCCTCTTCTATGTCTGTTTGTATGGCTTTCCGTAGCAGCTCAGGACGCATAGCAAAGCTATCGTCCACCCCTACTTTGACCGTGTTATGGGAACCTATTCCGGCAATTTTAACGCCTTTTTCTATGGAAGAATGGGTTTGGGTGGAGCAGTATACACGGAATTTCTCCTCTCCTGTAAATCCTGTAGAATTAATCTGAAAGTCTGTTTTGGCTTCCCTGGCTGACAGGATGGCGTTTAGGGTAGCATCAGAGGCAGTTGATTGTATGCTCCCTGCCCAGGAAGCTGGGAGTTTCATGACTTTCTTGATCCATTCCATCATGGCCTCTTCCAGTTCAGCAGCAGCAGGGGAAGTGTCCCAAATCATGCACTGGGCTCCCAGGCTAGCTGTAAGCATTTCTCCCAAGAGGGAAGGGAAACTGGCATTAGCAGGGAAATACGCATGATAATTAGGATGCTGCCAATGGGTAATTCCAGGGAGAATAATAGCCTGAAAGTCCTTAAGGATTTGGTCCATGGATTCTCCTTCTTCTGGTGCCTCAGGGGGGATTTGCTGGAGAATATCTCCCGGTTGAACTTGAGATTTGACGGGGTACTGTTCTATTTGCTGGTAGTAATCGGCCATCCAGTCCACGACTTGGTGGGCATAGGCTCGGAATGTTTCCGCGTTCATGTATCCTTAGTGTTAGGTGGTCTTACAATCTATTCAATTTAGGAAAAAATCCCATCTGCCCCTGTTATCTAGTGCTGTATTTGGGGAGAATACATTAAATAATTATAAAGCCTTTCATGGGGAAGAAAGACATTCGTTTTCATCACTATATTTGAGTCGATAAACTGTTATATATCAGCAATATTTTATGGAAAGCTTATATCCCTTAACCTTCCAGACCATCTTTAAAGACAAACTCTGGGGTGGCCAAAAAATCAGAACTCATTTAGGAAAAGACTTTGGGGATTTACCTAACTGTGGGGAGACCTGGGAAATCTCTGGGGTGAAAGACCACGTATCTATAGTAGCAGAAGGAGCCTTACAAGGGAAGTCTCTCACTGAGCTAATGGAGCTTTATAAGGGAGAATTACTGGGACAGCAGGTGTATGCACGTTTTGGAACAGAATTTCCTTTGCTGGTGAAGTTTATAGATGCCAATGCAGATCTCTCTATCCAGGTGCATCCTGATGATGCGCTTGCCAAGGAACGGCATAATTCTTTTGGGAAAACAGAGATGTGGTACATCTTTCAGGCAGACGAAGGGTCAAAGCTGATTGCTGGTTTTAACAGGACAGTCAGCAAGGAGGAATACCTGGAACACTTTCATGGTGGGAAGCTCATGGACATCCTAAACCAGGAAGCGGTAGAAGCAGATGATGTCTTCTACCTTCCGGCAGGAAGAGTACATACCATAGGGAAGGGCCTGCTCCTAGCTGAGATCCAACAGACGTCAGACATTACCTACCGCATTTATGATTTCGATAGGGTAGATGCTAAGGGTAGTAAGCGGGAGCTACATGTGGAAGAGGCCCTGGATGCCATAGACTTCCATCACTACGACAACTATAAAACTACTTACCAGAAAAAGGAGAATGAGCCTGTAACCCTGGTCAAGAGCAACTACTTCATCACCAACCGACTTCAATTCTCAGAAGCCGTTACCAGAGATCATGCTGATAAGGACTCTTTCGTGATATATGTCTGTATGGAAGGAGGGCTAGACATGGCTTATGGCGATCAGAAAGTATCAGTAAAGAAAGGTGATGCAGTTCTCCTTCCTGCCTCCATCAAATCAGTGGAACTCCTCCCTGACGGCAGCTTTAAGATATTGGAGAGCTGGGTGCCTACTGTTTAGTAAATTCCCATCTCGGGAGGGGGTAGGGGTGGGTAACATCCCAAAATCTTCGCGTTTTAGCGACTTTGCGTCGGTTATTTTCACGCCAAGCCGTTAAGATACGAAGAATCTTATTCCCTCTCCACCACAGGCGGCCCTTTCAACTCATAGTCCTTCAGCCGTTTGCGGAGCTTCTTCATGAATTTGGGGCCGGGATCATTTTTCTCAGTGAAATAATTGGGGTCAGTTTCACGCCAGAGCGGATGCTGGGTAAGCTTAAAGGCTTTGTACTCATCGTGGCCTATCATGTATTCAATGTCATGCCGCTTAGCTAATTCCGCGATGATCTTCACATTGGCGCGCAGTTGGGCAGCTGTTAAAGGGGTTTCTGCTGTCCCTCCCACATTCTCTATCCCTATGGAACAGTAGTTCAGGCCTATCACATGTCGAGCAAAGAGGGTATCAGGCAGGGTCTGGTAGATGGTCCCATCTCTGTCTACCACATATTGGATGCCCACATTCAGGGCAGATGCGGTGGCGATTTCCTTGCGATAAGAATTCAGCGTTTCTGGATCAAAAGCTTGGAAGGTGCCTTCCAGCGTAGGAATAGCCGTATGATGTACCACCACGATTTTAGGATCTATTACAGGCTTATCCCACGCCAAGTCGTGGTGTTCCTTAATGTATTCAAGAGAAAGCTGGGTACGCGTTTCTCCAAAAGGAATGGACCTATCAATAACCTCTCCCTCCTGTAGGACATACCTGCTTCCGGTACAGGAGGAGAGTAGCCCTACCAGGCAAATGATGATAGAAATTTTGAAGAAATACATAGCTAACATTATACTTTTTCTGACATACTTTCTCTAATACGAACCGCCGTAGTGAGAATACCTTCCAGCAAATCCATTTGTAACATACTGGCAGCATCACTTTTAGCTGTATGAGGTGCTGGATGGGTTTCTATGAAGAGGCCATCCGCGCCCGCCGCTACAGCAGAATGGCACATGGTTCTGATCATATTAGCATCTCCTCCGGTGATACCTGAGGTCTGGTTGGGACGCTGAACCGAGTGGGTGCAGTCCATCACCACCTTCCCACCAAAGGCCTGCATACGAGGGATGCTGGTCATATCCACTACCAGGGATTCATACCCAAAGGTAGTCCCTCTTTCTGTCAGCCAAATATTCTCATTACCCGTGGAGGCCACCTTATCTCTGGCAAATCTCATGGCTTCAGGAGACAGGAATTGCCCTTTCTTAATGTTAAGCCCTTTACCCGTTTTTCCAGCTGCCAGGAGCAGATCTGTTTGTCTACATAAGAAAGCTGGAATTTGTAGGTAATCTACATACTCAGCCACATGTGCACACTCATAGCTCTCATGCACATCCGTAATCACAGGAATCTCAAACTGTTCTCTCACCTCTACCAGTATCTTTAAAGCGTCCTCTTTGTCTATACCGGTGAAGCTGTCCAGACGGGTCCTGTTGGCCTTTTTGTAAGAGCCTTTGAAAATATAGGTGATTCCCAGCTTTTCCGTAATGCCTTTTACTGCTTCGGCTATTCTCAAGGCCATATCCCGCTCCTCTATGGCGCAGGGACCTGATAGTAGAAATAAGTTGCTCATGATAAATCCATGGTTTTCAGAATGGAGCCGAGATAGCCTCCATGATGTCTTTTGAGAAATCCTTCCTTGGTAAAGCCAATTTTATTGATCATTAGCACAGTAAGCACATGCCCAATGACGTGCATGCAGCTAATAGAAGTAGTGGGCGTCAGATCCATGGGACAAACTTCCTCAGGCGCCCCTGTCTCTAAGACCACATCCCCCTGTTTAGCTAGTGGACTTTCGGAGTTACCGCTAATCACAATTCTGGCCTGCTTGCCATGAAGGTTGTGAGAGAGAACGCACAGTTCTAGTAATTCTCTTGTCTTACCGGAATTAGAGATTAGAATAAAGACGTCTTCCTTATGTACTAAGCCCAGGTCTCCATGCTGGGCTTCGGAAGGATGAAGGTAGACGGCAGGCGTACCAGTAGAGGATAGGGTAGAAGCCAGGTTTTGGGCTACTTGGCCTGCTTTGCCTATTCCGCTGGTTACCACTTTTCCACGTTTCACATGCACCTGCTGATAAATGAGCTCAATGGCTTTCTCATACTGATTAGTAGCTGGAATTTCCTGTATGGCCTGGGCTTCTTTTTGAAGAATATATTGAATGTTCTTGTTCATCACCTTGATTGCTAAGCTAATCCCTTTCAGTTCAGTAATTCCTTTGTTTGGGGAGTTCTTTCTAGTATTAGCTCGCCTTCCGCGGGACTTACTTTTTTCCTTAGCAAAAAAAGTAAGCAAAAATGCATTGTTCCTCCAATGCATCCCACTATTCCCCTCACAACCCGTGGAGGAACGGCCCACTCCCCCCTTATTAAAAACCAGGAATTACGAATGTATAACTTGGATCTGTTTCTCAAGTGAAACAGATCAATCACAAATGTGGCACAAATAACTAATTTTACCAGCGAACAAGCTAATTCTTTTCATGAGAGAGAAACTGGAATCATTTAAGCAGATACTGGCACAGACTACTCCTGAGCCGGTGGGCATAGCCATAGAAAGAGGGAAAGGCATTTATCTATATGGCCCTAATGGAGAGAGGTACATAGACTTTATTAGCGGGATTTCCGTCAATAATGTAGGCCACTCAGCTCCTGAAGTAGTGCAAGCCATACAGCAGCAGGCCGCCCGCTACCTTCACCCCATGGTATACGGGGAGTACATCCTGGAACCCCAATTGACCTATGCTAAAAAATTACTCAGCCTCTTAGATAACTACTTTGGAAGCATCTATTTCACTAACAGTGGCACAGAAGCTATAGAAGGTTCACTTAAGTTGGCTAAGAAACTAACGGGAAGGAGCAAGATTCTCTCCTGCTGGAACTCTTATCATGGAAGTACGCATGGTTCTCTCAGCATAACCGGAAATGACTGGATGAAGGAAGGCTATGGGCCTTTTTTACCGAACGTTCAACACATCCCATTTAATGATAGGGAAGCTATTCGGCAAATAGATGAAGAAACGGCCTGTATAGTCATTGAAGCCTTGCAAGGAGCAGGCGGCATGGTAGTGCCTGAAAAAGGATACCTGGAAGCTGTAGCAGATAGATGTAAAGCAGTAGGTGCACTCATGATACTGGATGAGATTCAAACGGGCTTTGGAAGGACAGGTAGTCTATTTATGCATCAGGCAGAAGGTTTTGTGCCAGACATCCTGGTCCTGGCTAAAGCTTTGGGAGCAGGCCTCCCCATAGGCGCATTCATCACCTCCCAAGAAAGAATGCAACGGCTTCAGAAAGATCCTATTCTGGGACATATTACTACCTATGGAGGAAATCCGTTGAGCTGCGCAGCAGGCCTGGCTTCTCTCAACAAGATCCTGGATGAAGATCTCATCAACCAAATTCCTGCTAAGGAGGCTATTCTCAAGGAAAGACTTAAACATCCGCTTATTAAAACCCTAAGAGGTAAAGGACTGATGTACGCCCTTATCATGGAAGACTTTGATCAGGTGGCCCGACTGAACAAAATTCTTCTGAAAAATGGACTCCTCTCCTGTTACTTCCTGAATATCAAAAATGGCTTAAGATTAGCGCCGCCCTTAATCATTACGGAAGAGGAGATGCATTACTGCTGTGAGGTAATTTTGGCATCTTTAAGCGAACTGTAGCGGCGAATTTATTCGCCTATTTTCAGGATTGGCTAGAGACGCAATGATTAGGTTTGACTATTTAATCGTCCCTTGTTTCCCACCATTCAAATGGTGGGCTCAAAGCCAAAAATGGATCGGCTGCTTAAGCTGCCGTACGCTTCAAAGGGCGGATAAATCCACCCCTACAGTGGGTCGCTTATTTTTTCAAAGTCAATCATCGCGTCTCTACGCTGCACAGGCACAAAAAAATAGCTCTGGGCTTAAACTCAGAGCTATTGGTATATATAAATTCTTCTTATTTTCTCGTGAGAATTACCACTTTACCACCATATTCTGCGATGATGGACATCACAAAGGCAGTCTCTTCCATGGTTACCTCTCTATCGGTTCTCAGGGTCACTACATCATTCTCCGGAAACTCATCTGTCAATACTTCTTTCAGCAGCGGCTCCAGATCGGTTTTATCTTCTAGTACAGATTGGTTCCAGGCAAAGACTCCTTCCTTGGTGATGGTTACAGAGTTCTTTGCATTGCTGGGTTTATCAGAACTACTTCTAGGGAGATCTACTTTTAAGCCTACCTGTGCCACAAAAGTGGAGGTCAGCAGGAAGTAAATCAACAGCAGAAAGACGATGTCTGCTATAGAGGAAGTGCTAAATTCCGTACTAGGTTTATTTCTACTTCTTATGCTCATAAGTTGGCTTAGGCGTTAGCAGGTTCCTGGAGAAGGTCAATGAAATCTGTAGAGGTAAGCTCTAGTTTATACACCACCTTATTGACCAGGGCTACCAGGGTGTTATAGCCTATATAGGCAATGATTCCCACAATTAGTCCTGAGGCAGTAGTGATCATAGCTTCCGAAATACCACCTGCCAACTGTACAGGGTTAGCATTTCCCTCTGAGGCAACAATGGCCATAAATGCCTTGATCATTCCGAGTACGGTTCCCAGGAATCCTATCATGGGCGCAGCTCCAGCTATGGTCGCCAAAATGGATAATCTTCTCTCCAGTCGGTAAACTTCCAGCTTACCCACATTCTCTATAGAGCCTTCTATATCTTTCAGGTTAGAGGTTCCAAGTCGGGAAATCCCCTTATGGATCATCCTGGCAAAGGCATCATTAGTAGAGTCGCAAAGCCCTTTGGCAGCTTCCACATTCCCTGCCAGTACGTACTTACGGACCTGCTTCATGAATTCTTCAGAATTACCATCTGCTTTTTTGATGATGCGATACCGTTCTATCCAGAGGTAAATGGCCAAAAAGAGGAGAATGGCCAGGGGAACCATGGTCCAGCCACCCTCGAATAAAAACTCAATTGGGCTTTTGGAAGTATTGGCGGCGACCCCAAGAGAATCGGCAGACGCCATATCTTGTAATAAGATTAGCATAAAGGTGTGAGATTTTTCAGGAAATGATTAGTGTTTGAAAAAGGATAAAATCAAAAGTAAATAAATTTTCAGTAACCCAAAAAGGTCATCCTGTTCTGATAATGAGGTAAGTTAGCGTGGATAAGGGCGCAATTTTTGTGCCTGTTTATTTCCTATACGGGGATTTTAGGAAAAAGGATAGATTAAAAGTTCTTTACTCCCCTTATCTATAGAGCCTTCAATGATGGCTAAGGTATCATCTGCTGCCTGCTCTACGCTATGCTTAAGGGGGTATCCACTGAGAAAATAGTAGCGGATAAACTGGCTGGCAAACACATCTCCTGTTCCTCCAAAATGCTGGGAAAGCTCCTCATGCCAGTAGGTAAAAGACTGCTCTTCATGAGAGGCACTGATCCCTATATCCCCTTCTTCTTTAAGGCTGGTAATCAAGGTAGATAGGTTGGGAAACCGATCTCTAAATGCCTGTATGTACGTATCCAAGGGGGTAGCGGAAGAAAGGGGAAGACCTGAGAGTAGCTTTACTTCTGTGATATTAGGGGTACACCAATCTGCCACTTCCAGCAGCTTAGGCCAGGCTGAGATGATTTCTGCTGGCACATAGGTTTTCCCATGATCCCCACTCACCGGATCTACTAAAATATGTTGAATGATGTCCCTATGGCTTTGAATTTCTCCTAGGAGTATATCCACTTGTTTAGGACTACCGAGGTAGCCAATGTATAGAATGAGTTGTTGGGTCAGGTCTTCTGCCAATTGGAAGGTGCTGGCTAATAGTTCCTGAAAGGGAACCTCTCTTTTCACAATTCCGGGAAGGTTGGTCAGGCCGCTCAGCAGCAGGGAAGGTACTGGTAAGACCTGACTCCCCAATAAGCTCATGACAGCCTTAGTACTAGCTGTACCATGAAAGGCAAAGCTGTGAACACACAGAACCTTAAGGGTTGAAGAGTTAGGCATAGGCTAAATCAGCAAAAGCAAATATGGGAAAAGGAAGTGTTAAAAATGATTTTTGGCTGGAAATTTTTGTGTGATCCATTCTGGATTATATGAATTGTGAATTGATTCAATAATAAGGGGACCCCTTCAGGGTTTAAAATAGCACCCATCCATCCAAATCGGGGATTCTACTGATCACGAAGTGAAGACAGTCCTATAACTCCTCTGGAGCATATCCATGACTCAGAATGAGTCAAACTTGCTTACCGCCTGTATTTATATATGTTTTGGAGGGAGAATCCTGCTTACCTTGCAGGTGGAGGATAGCTTCCTTCAATTCTATTACCAGATAGTTTTGGGTTTTTGCTTCCATGAATTCATGAACAGTGAGAATGATCCCATTTTTATAGATGCTTAAGATCCATCCATTCTTATGAAAAGGGTTTTCGTATAATTCATTTGGAATCTGATAATCAGTGAAAAATACTTGTATTAAGGATTTGAATATGTGCGCGTCTTCATGATTCAGTCTTTGATGACGATTAATGAACAAGATTCGGTTGATATATGGGAATCCATCCTGGGAACGAGATTCCTCCAGCTTTTCACTCCAAATAGCAGAGGTGAGAAATGTCTCTAATGATCCTTTTTCTAGCTTTATAGTAGGATCAATCTGAGCTGCTTTCAAGGGGATATAAGTATAGTGAAGGCTGCCATATGAAATGCTTAATGATGCAGAGGAGACTTCTAGAATTTCCCATTTTGCTGATCCTTTTTCATTGGAGACGCTAATTTCATTAGACCCAATTGAAAAACTGAAAATCTCTTCTTTTCCCACCCTTAAGTTCGTACAAACTAATTGATCAGGCTGAAAATCTACTATATCCTCTGGAGAATGATCCCCAACATAGATAGTCCAACCCTCTTTTCCCTGCCCGTCTACGAGAAGCCAAGGTTGTGTTAGTAAGATTTCTTTTACTTCCCAACTTTTCAATTGCTTATCTATTAGTGTGATCCACGCTGGATCATATGAATTGTGAGAAAGTTCAATAATAAGGAGACCCCTTCAGGGTTCATATAGTTGATTATCCCTTTCTTAAAGGAAGGACCCCTCCGAAAATAATTATTAGTAGCGGCTGTTTATACCATACTGCTTTCTCATCAGTAAAATGGATCGTCAGCTTAAGCTGACGATCCATTTTCATGGAAAACAACTTTATCCCTACACAGGGACTCTTGGCTTCCTAACCAGAAAGCGGATTGAGAATTTCTTCCCAATCCACTTTATATCAAATAAGCTATTTAAACTTACGCTTAAGCTTCTACTTAAACTTCCTTAAGCTTCCGCCCCTTCACTTCTCTTCAACAGGTCCAGAGAAATAGGACTGGCCACAAAGATGGAAGAATAGGTTCCTACTACAATGCCTATCATGATAGCAAAGATGAATCCTTTGATGACATCTCCTCCCCAGATGAACAGAATCAGGGCCGTTAAGAAGGTAGTTACCGAGGTAATCAAGGTACGGCTGATAGTTTGGTCTATGGAGATATTGAAGATGTCCGATAATTTGCTGGATTTCATCTCACCCAAATTCTCACGAATTCTATCAAATACCACCACCGTATCATTAATAGAGTATCCTATAATGGTCAGTAGGGCGGCAATCAGAGCCTGATTGATTTCCAGGTTGAAAGACAGATCCAACTGGCTTAGCAAGGAGAATACCCCTAATACTATGGTTACATCATGGAAGATGGCTGCAATGGCACCAGCACTATACTGCCACTTTCTGAATCTGATCAGAATGTAGAAAAAGATGATGAGTAGAGAGCCAATCACAGATAGATAGGCAGCCTGTCTAATATCACTGGCTACCGTAGGGCCTACATCAGATGCCGAGATGACATTAATGGTATAATCCCCAAAGTTATCTTTTAGTCCACTAAGCATGAGTTGCTGCACCCTGTCTGTAGCTTCCCTATCCTCCACTAGATAAGAAGAGGTGACCATCAGCTGGTTATCTGAACTGAGGGTCTTAATCTGGGGAGCATCAGACTCAAATACGTTGGTAAGGTCAGAACGAACTTGCTCCACATCCTGGTCTGTCAGGTCTACAGGCGCATCATTTTGTACAAACTCAATCACAAACTGTCTACCTCCCTTAAAGTCCACACCAGTCTTAAATCCTTGCGTAACGAAGGAAACCACGCTGGCACCCATGAGCACAAAAGAGACCATATAGAAAAGGCGCTTACGGCTTACCATGTTCAACTTGAGCTTATCAAATAGTCCTGTGGTAAAGCTGAATCCGAAGGAAATAGAATCTTTCCCCTTATTAGCGTAAAAGTCCAGAATCAGACGGGTAATGATCAGGGCAGAGACTAAAGAGGTAATAATACCGATCATCAAGGAAACGGCGAAACCCCTAATAGGACCCACACCAAATGCATATAGGACCACACCCGTCAGGAAGGTAGTAATATTACCATCCATCACTGAAGATAAGGCATTTTGGAAACCGGCCTTAATACTGGCTTTCAAGGTCTTTTCCTTAGCTAGCTCTTCTCGGATACGCTCAAATATGAGTACGTTAGCATCTACCGACATACCCACAATGAGGATGACAGCTGCTAAACCGGGTAGGGTAAGTACAATGGTAAAGGCAGCAGAACATCCGAGGATGAAGACCATGTTAGCTATTAGTGCCAGGTTGGCAATCAGGCCTGATTTGGCGTAATAGATAGCCATGAAGATCAGGGTAATGATAAAGGCACCTATGAAGGAATAGATTCCAGAGCGGATATTTTGCTTTCCAAGGGTAGGTCCTACGGTCTCCTCTCCCTGTATACGGGCTGGTACTGGCAGCTGACCTGCCTTTAGGACGTTAGCCAGATCCTGGGCTTCATCTATGCTGAATCCTCCCTGGATGGTAGAACGACCTCCTGAGATAGCTTGGTTCACTATAGGAAAGGAATAAGAGTATCCATCCAGTAAGATGGCTACGTGTCTTCCTACATTAGCTTCCGTGATTCTTTTCCACTCCTGCGCTCCTTCTATGTTCATAGACATATCTACTATGGGCTGTCCACGCTCATCAAAGTTCAGGCTGGCATTACTCACCACCTCTCCCCCCAGTGTGGGCTCATCATCAGGATTGGTTTTAATCGCAATCATGCGGAATACATCTGTGGGATTTTCCAGGTCATCATCTAAGGGTTTGAAAGTCCACACAAAACGCATATCATCAGGAATGGTATTTACCACCTCATCATCCTTTAGGAAAGCATTAATGGCCGCAGTATCAGTAGCACGGGCAAATCCTACCACGGGATTCGTAGTCCTTGGATCCATGGACTGGAAGTTAGGCTGGTTCAGCAGGGCGAATAATGGATTCTCCCTCATGAATTTGGCCCTTTGCTCCTCTATTTCTTCATCACTTAGGTCTGAACCGTCTCCTAGAGAATCTCCTGATAAGGCTTCATCTAAAGAAGAAAAGGAATCAGCCTCCACAAGAGAGTCAGCCGTTTCTACATTTTCTGCTATCTCTTCTACCTCTTCCTCAGTGATGCTGTCAGTCACAGCTGTGTCAGTTTCTACCACTATCCCCTGAATCTGCCTGATTTTTTCATTTACCTTCACTAATACCGGGAAAGCATCTTGCACAGGGTGGGTTTCCCAGAATTCTAGCTTGGCTGTACTTCTAAGTAGCTTACGTACACGCTCAGGGTCTTTCACTCCTGGGAGCTCCAGCAGTATTCTACCTGTGCTCTCCTGCTTTTGGAGGTTAGGAGAAACCACCCCAAACTGGTCTATTCTGGTACGGATAATATTGAAAGTCCTATCTATAGCAGATTCAGATTCTTTGTTTAAAAACTCCACTACTTCAGCTTCAGGCGTTCCTGTATTTATGCCCCTATCAGGATCCGCAAAAATAGCCCCCAAATTAGCGTTGGGGTCACTGTTTTTAAGCTCTGACACAAAAAGGGGAACAAACGACTGCTGGGCTGTTTGCTGTAATTTGAGAGCAGATTCTATGGCACCGTTGAATACTTCATCATCGGGGTTTCCCGCTAACTGTCGGATAACACTTTCTACCCCTACTTCCAGGGTAACAAACATCCCCCCCTGCAAGTCTAGCCCCAGGGTGAAGGAATTTTCTATTGCCTTTTTGTAGGTCTGTTGAAACTCCTGGTCATCCCTGATAGTTTCATACTCTTCTACCACGGAAGAGTCCTCAAAATTCCAGTTTATAGGGGCTTTACTTTCTACTACCTCCTCATAAGCCTCCCTGGCGTTGGTAATTTTGCGGTCGTAACTATACTGAATGAAGGTGTAATAGAGGTTATACCCACATATGGCAGTAAATACGACCAACAAGAAAATGATGGTGTTTTTATTTCTCATTATAATTTTTTGCTAATAAAAATGAATAGTAATAATCCTCAGTCCATGGTAATAACTCCCAGGACTTTAAAAGAATAGGAATGGTAGGAGATTTCTAAGGTGCGCGCGGCGCTAGTTGGTAGGAGAAAGACGCAGGAAGCGTAAAGAGAGGCGTAGTATCAAGAACTTTCTGAACTGTTTCTACTGGCGTTTCCAGAAATAAAACAATGGGCGTCTTAAGGATCAGCTTTGTGCTATGCATTAAGGCCCAGTAGTTCTTGGCAGAAACTTGTGTAGAGTTCCGAACCTCTACCTCCTGGATGATTCGAAAATAATGGTGATAGAAACTCATCTTATCAATCTTCCAGAGGAACAGCATAAGTGTCCCTGACCAGCAGATCAAAAAGAGTTTTTTAAGGAAATATGGTAACCTAGCTAAATCCATTTTTTTCGAGTTGGCAAATATAGATATATATTTGAGAATTCTCAATCCATGAATCAGGTCTACACAAGCTAATTGTTCAGGAATTCCGAGTACCATGAATTGGAAGCGTAAACTTCATGAAATTATCTTCGAGGCAGATACGCCGGAAGGCAAGACCTTTGACCTGATTTTGCTACTGATGATCGTGTTGAGCGTGTTGGTGGTAATTCTGGAAAGCGTAGATTTTATTAACCAGCGATTTAGTGGACTGTTTTTTTACCTGGAATGGATTTTTACCATTCTCTTTACCATAGAATACGTATTGAGAATTCTCAGTGTAGGTAAACCCTGGAAATACATTACCAGCTTCTATGGGATTGTAGATCTATTCTCTATTCTCCCTACCTACCTGTCTCTGTTTTTTGCGGGTACGCATTACCTGATTACCATACGAGCCCTTAGGCTATTACGAATATTTAGGATTCTCAAGTTAGGAAACTACCTGACGGAATCACGTGTGCTGCTAAGTGCCCTCAAGGCCAGCCAGCAGAAAATCACTGTCTTTCTGGTGGCAGTGTTAACCATAGTGCTAATTGTGGGGGCTACCATGTACCTGATAGAGGGAGGGGAGGAAAACGGATTTGACAGTATCCCCAGAAGTATGTATTGGGCCATAGTTACCGTAACCACTGTAGGATATGGAGACATCACTCCTTCCACCACTCTGGGGCAGTTCCTGTCAGCTATATTAATGGTGATGGGCTATGGTATATTAGCGGTTCCTACTGGGATTATCTCAGCAGAGCTAACCCAGATTCAGGCAAAAGGAGAGCAGGGGTATAATACTCAGTCATGTCCTAGTTGTAGCAGGGAAGGACATGATAATGACGCAACTTTTTGTAAATTCTGTGGCTCTCCTCTATAAAGTTTTTTGAATATTTATTTAGGCTTTATCTTTTGGAAAAGCTGTTTTATTTTTAGGCAGTGTTTATAAGCAGGCTTATTAGCTCAGTGTATTTATGTCCTTAAAAAACCTTACCCCTTTTCGGATCATACTGGTGGAGAATAATCCCTCTGACATCTTACTATTCAGGGAGGCCTTTTCTGAGACCTCTTACAGGGTACAGGTAGATGCCGTGAGTAGTGGTGGAGAACTAATGGATATTCTTTCTACCCAGCAGAAGTCTGAAGCCCAACCTAACCTCATCATTCTTGACCTGAATATGCCCAAGGAAAAAGGCCAGGAGATACTGGGTAAGCTAAAAGAGAATACAGAAACGCGTAGGATACCTGTAATCATATTCACCACTTCGGAAGCTATGCCTGATGTAGTAGCTTGCTATGACTCTTTTGCGAATGGTTATATAGTGAAACCTATGGATTTCCAGCGCTATGTGGAGATCGTTAAAGTATTAGGAGAATATTGGATCGGGACTAATGTGTCTGAAAATTGGAGTCCCAATATTGATGAGTGATGGGCTTACTCCCTGGCAGTAACTACTCCTTGTAGGCTTTTCTCTGCTGGTAGGGTGAAATAAAAGGTGGTGCCTTGTCCCACGGCAGACCTTAGCCACATCTTCCCTTTATGGATCTCTACTATTTTCTTACAAAGGGCTAAGCCCAGGCCTAGACCAGGGCTGTCTTTTTTATTGAACTTCCGGAATATGAGAAATACCTCTTCATACAGCTCAGGACTGATCCCTATTCCATTATCCTCAACTGCAAAAATGTAGCGGTCATTTTCCTCATCTAAAGAGTGGGTAACCGTAATGATAGGATTCACCTTTCCACGAAACTTAATGGCATTTTCAAGCATATTCCTAAAAAGGCGGATCATCTGAATTCTATCAGCTTGAATGCAAGGCAGGGAGAAGTAGTGGACCTTGGCATTATTAGAATGTATTTGAAACTCCAGGCCAGATATGACCTCTTTCATGATTTCATTCAAATCTACCTTAATAGGTTGATATTGATTTTTTCCACTGAGAGAATAGATCAATAAGGCATCTATCAGGTCTTTCATCCTGTCTGCCTGCGTACGAATTTTATCTAGGCTGACTTCAGGGCCTTTTCCTGGATTACCTAAAATTTGGGTGATTTGATTGAGGGGGCCTTTTAAATCAGTAGAGGCTACCTTAGAGAAATGTTCCAACTCGAAATCTCTGGACTCTAATTTTTTCTCTAATTGATTAAACTCAAATTCCAGGTTCCTGAGTTCAGCTTCCAGCCGCTTTTCTTTTTCTATCTTTTGAAAGTAAAAAGTAGCTAATCTGCTGCCCTTTTGTTTATCGTGATGCTGAACCACCCTTCCTCTGAGCCACATGATTTGATTATTAGGCTTGGTGAGCCTCACTTCTAGCAGCCTACTTTCATCATCCTGCAAATTATTTCCAGACTGCTTGATAAGTTCCTGGTCATCATTAATAAACAAATCTGCCAGCTTCTTTTGATGCATAAGATCTGATAGCTGGAACTGGGTGAATTCAGAGAAAGTCCTGTTGGCATAGACTATCCTCCCTTCCGGTCCCACCTGGACTACTCCATCATTCTGAGCGTTCATAAGCTCAATGACAGAATGATCTCTTTTGATGATATTATCAAATACAGTTCTGTAATAGGTGCACAGAAAGTAATATACTAAGCTCGCAAAGGCATAAATGTAAATGTAGCGTTTAGTATCTGGAGGAAGGTCAGAGCCCATAAAATAGCTGCCTACAGTAAAGGCTAACATGAGACTCAGAAAAATGACCAAGTCCCTGTTTTGGATGAAGATTAAGCCCGTAAAAATGGTGTATACCGTGAGGAAAAGAACACTGTAAATGGAAAACTGGGAGTAATATAACTGCAAGAATAAGCTGGCAGCTCCCAGGATAATCAGCCCAATGAGATATTTAGATAATTGCTTTCTGAAGTCCGGGAGGATTTGGTCCAGTAGTAATAGGGTAGCGGCTAATACTACTGTGAGAACCATGAGGAGGGTATGAATGAATTCTTCCTGTAGGAACCTGCCTAGGTCCCAATAAGAAATGAAATTCCACAAAGGAATGAAAATGAGAAGTAATATTTCAATTCCTATCCTCTGTAGCCATGGATATTCCTGCTTATCTGACATTCTTTTCTTTCACAAATTGGGGTTTTTACACCCTTTCATGAATGCTTAACGAAAAACTATCTTCTTTATATGAAAAATTCAACTGATAGAGTGAAAACCACAGAAAAGTGATAGCTTTGACGGATGAAAAAGAAGGTACTGATTGTAGACTTCGGCTCACAATATACGCAATTAATCGCCAGAAGAGTACGAGAAAACAATGTCTTTTGTGAAATCATCCCTTACACAAAGTTTACAGACCTTCCTGAAGATGTGGGAGGTATCATACTTTCCGGAGGCCCCAGTTCAGTAAATGATAAAGATGCGCCCATTATCTCTTTTGATCATTTTTTCGGTCTGGTACCTACTTTGGCCATCTGTTATGGCGCGCAGCTTATGGCAAAATCTCTGGAAGGAGAGGTAGCCACAAGTGATCACAGAGAATACGGCAGGGCTGAGCTGGTTCCCTTAAAAGATAATCTTCTGTTTGAAGGGCTGGGGCATCATTCTCAGGTATGGATGAGCCATGGGGATACCATCACCCGCTTGCCTACCTCCTTTGAACTAATAGCCAGTACCCAATCTATTCAGGTAGCTGCCTTTAAACATTTGAAAGAGGCTGTTTACTGCTTACAATTCCATCCTGAAGTCACGCATACTCTGGAAGGTTCTCATATCATCCACAATTTCTTAACCAGAATATGTGGCATAGAACCGGACTGGACCCCTGCTGCTTTTATTGAGAGTACGGTAGGAGAGCTGAAGCAGAAACTGCAAGGAGAGCAGGTGATTTGTGGATTATCAGGGGGAGTAGACTCCACCGTAGCCGCTGTGCTGATCCAAAAGGCTATAGGAGAGAGACTTAGCTGTATATTTGTAGATAATGGATTATTAAGAAAAAATGAGTTCCAGGAAGTATTGGAACAGTATGTGCAGCTAGGCCTAAAGGTTATAGGCGTAGATGCCAGGAAAAAGTTCCTTTCAGCCCTGGATGGCGTCTCAGACCCTGAACAAAAGAGGAAGATTATCGGGAAGGTATTCATAGATGTATTTCAGGAGGAAGCCCGCAGCTTACAAGATGTGAGCTTTCTGGCACAGGGGACTATCTATCCTGATGTGATAGAGAGCGTTTCTGTAAAGGGGCCTTCTGCCACCATAAAATCCCACCATAATGTAGGTGGCCTGCCTGCTAGTATGAAGCTGAAAGTAGTAGAACCTCTCAGAGCCCTTTTTAAAGATGAGGTGAGAAAAGTGGGAAGAGACCTCGGGCTGAGTCATCAGTTTATAGGGAGGCATCCATTCCCAGGTCCAGGCTTAGCCATTAGAATCCTTGGAGAAATATCCGAAGAAAGAGTAAGCTTACTGCAGGAAGCCGACCACATCTTTGTGCAGGGGCTGAAAGAGTATCAGCTGTATGATCAGGTTTGGCAGGCATTTGTGGTCCTGCTACCCGTATCTGCAGTGGGGGTCATGGGAGATGAACGCACCTATGAGAATGTAGTAGCTTTACGAGCAGTAGGTAGCGTAGATGGAATGACAGCGGACTGGTCCAGGCTTCCTTATGAGTTTTTAGCAGAAATGTCTAACAGAATTATTAATCAGGTGAAGGGGATTAATAGGGTAGTGTATGACGTAAGCACTAAACCCCCTGCCACCATAGAGTGGGAATAGAGAAGGGATTTGTATATTTGTAAAAGTTAAACCGGGAAATTGACAGTATGAACGTGGAAATCTATACGCACTTTATTCAACAGCTTATGTATAGGTTGCTTTTGTTAGCTATGACCATTGGAGTAGCTTCATGTGGGATTTTAAAACCCCAATCCAGTGTACCCCCGCGAGATTTGGTTGCCCAAAATCTCATCAGCCAGGGAAAAGATAATATGAAGGAAAAGCGGTTTCGGCAGGCAGCCCTGATGTTTGAAGAGGCTTCCTTCAGAGATTTTCACCAAGCTACCACCGCCTCCGTCTATCTTAGCGGATTAGCATATTTCTATGCAGGAGATAATTACCGTGCCTTGGAGAAATTTGATACCATTATAAGAGATTTTTCCAGGTCTAAGTATGTAGAAGATGCTATTTATCATCGTGCCCTTATCAGGGTAAGTAGCTATGATGAGCTGGAAAAATCTACCGGCTTAGATAACTTATTAGATCAGGCTAAGTATGCTAAAGATCTGTCTCTGGCGAGAGATGCAGATAATGCTGTTAGAGAGCATCTTTTTTACCGATTGAAACCTGACTTTCTAAGAAGATATTATGCCCAGGTAGATCCACAGTACAAGACCCTTGTCCTGGAAGCCCTGGCATATCAGTTAGTCCTAAATACCCAGACACAGGAAGCCCAAACCTACGTAGAGCAGTACCAGCGGGAAGGGGGCCAAATGACTACCTTTCTGGAAGGATATCTTTCCACAGCACCCGGAGGACTAAAAGAAGATGATACCTACAGAATAGGGGTTATGCTACCTCTTCAGTTACAAGAGTTTACAGGTTCTTTTGGAGATAAAATCCCAGTTGGCGGGAAAGATGCCCTGGACTTCTTCGAAGGGTTTGACCTAGCCATCAAGGAATTTGAGTCTGTTAGTGGGAAGAAGGTATTTCTCAAAGTATTAGATACACGGGGAGATACCTTTGAGGTAAAGTATAGGTTGAGAAGTATGGAGGTCTTTTATCCAGACATGATCATAGGTGCCCTGGACAGAGCCAGTAAACCGGATGTTACCAGAATGATAGCCAGCTGGACGGAAGAAAAACAGATTCCGCTCATGATTCCTCGATTACCCTTTCAGGAATTCATAGAGAGCAGTAACCATACATTTTTAGCACATCCCTCTATTTACACCCAGGGTGCTATGATGGCACAGTTTGCCTATGATAGTTTAAACGTGAGAAACACCCTTGTGTGGACGGACCTACAAACCTATACAGAGCAACTCTCCAAAGGCTATACCGATAGAATGCTTGCGCTGGGTGCTACTTCTACAAGAATAGAAAGCATAGGAGACTTTAGAGATAAGGAAACCAGGGAGGAGATCATTGAGATGGTTAATGAGCTTTCTCAGCAGTATTTTGATGCATGGTATATTCCTATCACCTCAGCGGAGGAAAAAGCAGGCCTTATTTTGGCCGAGCTGAATAGAAATCCCTTAAATGATTCTATTAATGTCTTGGGTTCTCCTCAGTGGTATACTCGCTACAATAGCGTAGATAGAGAGCTAAAGGAAAACTTTGGGCTCTATTTTACCGCATCCAGTTTTCTTTCTACAGATGAGTCAGCGTACATGGATGTGTACCGCAAGTATCTGACGGCCTATTCCATGCCGCCAAATGAGTGGGTGATACAAGGCTTTGACCTGGGACGCTACCTGGCTAACAGGATAGAGACTCATGATACAAAGGCACTTTCCTTTAGGAACCACTTGCTGAACAGCCCTAAATATGACGGGATACACATAGATTATGAGTTCGCCAATGAGTTAGGAAACCAGTGTGTGAATATTGGGAAGTTTGAAGATGGAGGGGTCAGAAAGGTATTTACGCAATGCCCTCCTCCGGAGGTATCTGTTCTGGAGCCAGATGGTCTCTTCAAGGATGAATAGCTACCTACAACCACCTTAGAAATAGGCTGATACACAGGAAAGCCGGCCTCTGAGAGACCGGCTTTCCGTTTTTATGTACTTAGCGCTACTTAACTGAATCTACTACAGCTTTGAACGCTTCAGGATTATTCATAGCTAAGTCAGCCAGAACTTTCCGGTTAAGCTGTACATCTGCCTTATGTACTTTCCCCATGAAAGCAGAGTAGGATAATCCATGCATGCGAGAAGCTGCATTGATACGCTGAATCCATAGCTTGCGGAATTCACGCTTTCTATTCTTTCTGTCTCTATAGGCATATAACCAGCTTTTCTCAATCTGATTTTTAGCTACAGTCCAGACATTCTTTTTTCTACCAAAGTATCCTTTGGCGAATTTCATCATTTTTTTTCTGCGGGCTCTTGAAGCCACGGAATTTACTGATCTAGGCATGGTAATTATTCTTCTTGGGGTTAACTAGCTAACATGGCTTCTATGCGATACTCATCACATTTTTTCACATAGGAATAATTACCAAGACGTCTCTTGCGCTTCTTGGACTTCTTTGTCAGGATGTGGTTTTTAAACGCATTCTTTCTCCTGATCTTTCCAGAGGCGGTTTTCTTAAAACGCTTGGAGGCCCCTGAATTGGATTTCATTTTCGGCATACTTCTATATCATTATTGATATGGGCTGCAAATGTAGGGATTTTTCTTCCTGGAAAGAAATCAATTGTTACATTTCTCCCTGATGTTAGCATAAGCACTTACATCTCCTAGCTCTCCAGCTTTACTCCAGTCCAGGCAGGCGCCTTCCTTATCCTGAGCTTCAAACTTTATGGTAGCACGTGCATGATAGGCTTTGGCATCTCCTGGTCTAAGGCTTATGACCTTATCCAGGTCCTTGGTTGCTTGGCCAAACTGCTTGAGGTTGATGTGGTTTTCAGCTTTAGCATAATAGAGCTTTACATCCTTAGGCCTGAACTTTATGGCTGCATCCAGGTCAGAAATAGCCCCTCTGTAGTCTTGTAAAGCACGCTTGGTCTGGGACCGCCCCAGGTAATATTTCACCTCTTTAGGCCTGGCTTTAATGGCAACATTAAAGTCAGCCATAGCCCCCATATAATCATTCAATGCCAGACGATTAGTGCCTCTGTTAAAGTATGCCTCTGGATTTAAGGGGTTTATGTCCAGAGCGGTACTGAAATCCTGCACAGCATCTGGATGTTTCCCCAGTTCCTGTCTGGCTACGCCTCTGTTAAAGTACGCCGCATCATTAGAGGGATTAAGTTGGATGACCATAGAGAAATCAGTCTCCGCCAGGTCATATCTATTATCAGAAAGATAGGTCAAACCTCTTTTTAGGAGTTCTCTTTCTGTTTGGCTGAACACACTGACAGACAAAACCATCAGCAAACTAAGCAGCGAAAAATACTTCATATCTAGTTACAATTCAGAAACATATAGGACACGCTTAAGACCTACATATTGAAGAGAGAAAGCATCTGGAAAAGATAAGTCCCTTTACCTATTATATGAAAATGAGCTGGCGCTTAGCACATTAAGGACACTCAGCTTCATTAATAATACTTTCTCCTACAATAGTAGCGTCTCAACTATTGGCTAAATTATCGATTACCTTAAATGATGTCAAAAAGCACTAGCTAAGGTATTAGATATAGCCCTATAACGTTTGTAAAATAGAAGAAGGTATGCAATCCATTTGTACTATTTCCTTCTTTTCCTGAATATCGCATTTCCATAGGAGAATGATGAATGAAAGCCTAGGATGAAAAAAGCCATTCAGTTTTTCTTGCAGCGGCTACTTGGATTTGAAAGATACCTGTTTGTGTTTGCCCTTTTTGTGCGAGCCAGACTGCCTTGGGATAAAAATGAAGGCCATTTCCTACATTTCTTAAGCTTATTGAAAGAAAAAGACATAGTGCTAGATATAGGAGCTAATATAGGGGTGATGGCCAGCTTGCTGGCTAAGACCTGCCATAAGGGGCACGTATTTGCCTTTGAGCCAGTACCTGAAAATGTAAAGACTATTCATAAAATGCTGGATCACTTTAAGTTGGGGAACGTCACTGTTATGCCCATAGCATTAGGAGATAGCCAGGACACTGTGCAGATCAGTATGCCCGTTATGCAGGGCGTGCGTATGCAGGGACTCAGCCATATATCCTCCCACCAGCCTGCCCTGTATGAAACTGCTTCTCACGCTTATGAAGTGGAACAGCAGACCTTAGACAGCCTAACGGTCTTGGAACATAAGCCTGTATCGGCTATTAAAATGGATGTAGAAAATTATGAATACTTTGTCTTGAGAGGGGGGCGTAAGCTCTTGAATGAGAATAAGCCGCTCATTTACTGTGAATTATGGGATAATGAGAATAGAAATAAGGTGATGGATTTTCTAGGAGAACTAGGATATAGCTGTCATGTATTTACAGGAAAACATCTTATCCCTTTTGTGGCAAGCGAGCATAAACAGCAAAATTTTTTCTTTCTCCCTTCATAATACTTGGCTAAGTCCCCTTTCAGGAAATATATTTATGGCTTGATTTTTCTACAGGTATTGGAATTGCATAAGACTGAACCTTACTAAATGATCCAACTTACGTCATCAGCTCAAAAAGTAGAGGTAGAAATACCCTTAGCTTCCTCTAAAAGTGAAAGTAACAGAGCGCTTATTATTCAGGCACTTTCTCCTCATCCTATAGAACTAAGTAACCTTTCCAGTGCCAGGGATACCAGAACCATGATCAGGTTACTGGAGACAGAAGGGCATGTCATGGATGTGATAGACGCAGGAACTACCATGCGATTTCTCACAGCCTACTGTGCAGCTGTAGGGAGGGATCAGATTCTCACAGGCACCCCCCGTATGTGTAAAAGACCTATTGGCATTTTAGTGGAGGCCTTAAAAACCCTGGGAGCAGAAATAGAATACTGGAAGCAGGATGGATTTCCTCCTTTGCATATTATCTCAAACGGAGGAAAACTGAAAGGAACTAAACTCAGCATACAAGGGAATGTGAGTTCCCAGTTTATAACAGCCTTACTGATGATAGGGCCCGTAGTAGAAGGTGGCCTAAGGTTGGGATTAGTAGGTGACATTTATTCTCGCCCTTATATCAATATGACCCTGGGACTGATGAATAGATTTGGGGTGGATGCCAGATGGGAGAATGAGTCCTCGATCTGGGTGCCTGAGAAGCCCTATCAGTCGGGGGCCTATACCATAGAGTCTGACTGGTCTGCCGCTAGTTATTGGTATAGTGTGGCTGCCTTATCCGCTGAGGCCAACATAAAATTAATAGGATTAAGGAAGGATTCTCTTCAGGGGGACAGCCAAATAGCAGAGATCATGAAAGCGTTTGGGGTGACCTCTACCTTTGTGGAAGATGGTGTCCTGCTAAAAAAGGTAGGAAATCCGGAGAAAGGATCAGAAATCCACATTAATTTTAGTCAGATTCCTGATTTAGCGCAGACCCTGGCAGTTATTGCCGCTGCTCAGGGAGTAAAGCTACACATGACTGGAGTGGAAAGCCTACGGATCAAGGAGACTGACAGGATTTTTGCGTTGCAAGAAGAATTGGCCAAGTTTGGGTGTAGCATGGAAGAAACAGCGGAGGGAAGATTTACCGTGGGAGGAGAATTCCAAGCCGGAGATGTGGTAGTAAAAACCTATGAAGATCACCGTATGGCTATGGCTTTTGGTCCACTGGCGCAGACAGGATCTACGCTGACTTTTAAAGATCATGAAGTGGTTAATAAATCCTATCCAGAATATTGGGAGCATTTTTCCTTAGCAGGAATGAAGGTTCAGGAATTTGAGTAGATACCATGATGAAAGTGCTAATAATAGGAGCAGGGAATATGGGGATGACCTACGGACAGGGCATAGTGAATGCTAATGTAGTGAGACCTTCCCATGTGTGGGTCATGGATAAAAGTGAAGAAAAAAGAGCCGTGGTTAGCCGAATCTCTACCAACCCTATGTTCACAGAGCCTGGTGCATTTGTGGGGGAGGTAGATCTTATCATCCTTAGTGTGAAGCCACAGGATTTTAGTCTTCTGGCGGAAGGAATTAAGGCCTACCTGAAGCCTACTCAACTGGTATTATCTATTATGGCTGGTGTAGGGATGAAAGATATAATTAGGTATCTGGGAGTGCCTAAGATTATCCGTGCTATGCCTAATCTACCTGCCCAGGTAGGAAGGGGGATGACGGTGTTTACTACTTCAGCCGAGGTAAGCACCAAGGAAATTCTGGATGCCCAGAATCTATTAAATACTACCGGAAAAACCCTGTATACAGAAGAGGAATCCATGGTAGATGCTGCTACTGCCATTTCCGGAAGTGGCCCTGCTTTTGTGTTCTATTATATGCAGGCCATGATAGAGGGGGCTGAGCGCATGGGCTTTTCAGAGGCAGAGGCACTGCTACTGGTAGAGCAAACCTTTGCTGGTTCTCTCCAGCTGTTTCAGCACCATAATTTGACCTGTAAAGACTGGATCAGCAGGGTGTCTTCCCGTGGGGGGACGACAGAAGCTGCCATGAAATCTTTTGGTGTTCACCATGTGAATACTCTGATAGAGCAAGGATTAGAAGAAGCCAGGAAAAGGGCCATTGAGCTGAGTAAAGAAGTAGGAAATAAAACTTAAGATGCCATCGTAATATGTCTGAAAAAGGAATACTGAGAGGATGGATATGTATGTGTTTTTTGCTGGTGTATTCCTGCTCCCCCCGGAACGTCAAAAAAAATACGCCTATATCTATAGGGATAACCCTGGATGAGGGCTGTGATTCTACCTCCATACAGCGCACAGTAGGGGTTTTATCAGATCTGAATGCAGCTACCTTAGTAGTGGATATTCCTTTTCAGGTAGAAGAGCTACAGTCCTTTGAAAATGCCTCTGCCTTTAAGTATTATGAAACCCATCCTCTGGATTATCTTCGGGCCATCCTGAAAAAGGATAGCATAGATTATCAGCTTTCCTTCTCTCTGGATAATCCTACGCAAAAGTCTACAGCATCAGTATCCTTAGGAGACTATTTCACAGAGATTTCAGGTATTTTACTGAGAAGTAAGTCCTATCTGCCCAGCAGGATATTTTTCTACGGTGAATTCTTTCTGGATACGGCTTCTATATCTGCCATGAATCAGTTTGTAGGCCAAATCCGTGAAGCCATTCCCGCCCTGGCAACAGAAATTTACTACGCTGTGCAGGCAGAGACACTAGATGATGAATTTGAGTGGGAAGTGCCTGATGGGATAGCCTTGGTATATCTTCCTGCTTCACTAGAGGGAAAAGGGAGGTACTACCATGAACTGAATACCAGGATAGGAGAATTAGCTAAAAAGCATCAGAAGCCCCTTTCTATTCTAAGAACCAATCTTTTAGGGAAGAATAAATACGGAGAATTTCTATTTCAGTTATCTTACTGGCCAGATGAGGTAGAAGTAAAGGGGATCAACCTAAATACCCTTTATTGTGAGACAGCTTTTCTGGATGAGGAAAGTCCCTTTGCGCTGGCAAGGGAAAACAGGTTAAAACAATACCTGAAAAACAGGTAGGGATCATATGGCAAGGAAGGTCTTAATTATCAGGTTTAGTTCTATTGGGGACATCGTTCTGACTAGCCCCATAGTAAGAAGCCTTGCCCATCAGGAACCTGATATCAGCATCCACTACCTGACTAAGCCCGCTTTTACCTCTATCTTACAAACCAATCCCCATGTAGACAGGGTTCATGCGCTAAAACCTAAGTTAATAGATACCCTACAGGAGCTTAAGCAGGAGAAATTCGATCTCATTCTTGACTTACATCATAATCTCAGAACCCTCATAGTCAAGAACTTTCTGGGGGTGAAAAGTTATGCCTTTCCCAAGGGAAATTGGGAGAAATATCAAATGGTAAAATGGAAAAAGAAGGACATAAGCCTACCGCATATAGTAGAAAGGTATGCAGATGTACTACGCCCACTAGGAGTGAGATTAGATGAACAGGGCCTGGATTTCTTTATTTCTCAGGAAGAAAAAGTCGCAGCAGCTGACTTCCTGATGGAGAATGATTTCGGTTCCTATGCCAAGCAGTTTTACGCATTGGTGATTGGCGCGAAACATCACACTAAAAGATGGCCTAATACTCATGTCATAAGCTTGATCCATCAGCTTGCTCAGCCTGTGATTTTGATAGGTGGAACAGGAGAGCTGGCAGATGCTGAGCAGATAGCTAAGGCAGTAGGGAGAGCCCCTGTGCTTTCAGCAGTAGGCAGGACAAATTTACAAGTTTCAGCAGCATTACTGAGTATGGCACAGGTAGTCATTACCCCAGATACGGGTATGATGCATATAGCTGCCGCCCTTCAAAAGCCTATTATCAGCATTTGGGGAAATACCGTCCCTGAGTTTGGGATGTACCCTTATAAAACCCGGCATGCTACCCTGGAAGTTCAGGAGCTTGGGTGTCGTCCCTGTTCTAAAATAGGCTTTGATAGATGCCCCAAAGGTCATTTTAGCTGCATGGTGGAAAATACACCTGAGAGGGTTCAGGAAGCTATCCGGAAAATACAATCCTGACTTACCTACGCACTTTAGGGCAGGCACATTTCTTGGGCATTTTTATAAAATGGTAGCTAATGCCTACCCTTGACTGGAATCCCCATTCATTGTCGGGAAAAAGAAGGAATCTACTTTCAGGCGTGATTTCATGCTTAGTTTGAAGGAAGTAGCCTTCAATTTCTCCTGAGATGGACAGGTTCTTACTAAAGAAATAAGCCAGCTTTCCTCCCACAGATACCCCCCAATTAGTGTAATCATAGGAACTATCAAAGGAAACGTTATCCGTCCTTGTACCTTGATCAGTGATGGTTCCTGTGTTATAAATGCCTTTTGCCTGAGCAGCCATCATCCAGGTACGGACATAATATTTGCGTTCATATACCAGCTTGAAGTCCATGTCTTCCTTCTCACCCGTGTAGGCATTAAGCCCACTAAGGTCTTCAGAGAAAGTTAGATCTGCCGTTCTCCTCCCAAACTCCAGGCCCACACCATTTTCCAGGTCTATGTGATACATATACCTCAGTCCGCTAAGAGGAGTAAAGGCTACCGTCCCATCTATGGAACTAGCTATCTCAGGGGCGGTGTAAGCGTTTAATAAAAATAGCTGTACCTCATGTACCTGAGGAGCATAATAGGGTTTTTGAGCTAATAAGCCGTGGCTAAGTCCTAAGAACAAGAGAAAAAATCCAAACTGTCTCATGATTAGGCTATTTGTTTGATTTGGGTAGAAGATGAAGGAGGATCAGGCAGTAAGTCCCTGGCATCTGATGACCTTTCTTTATGAACGGCTAGCGCTATGACTTCTGTCATTTTTTCTACGTAGTGTACCGTTAATCCCTTCAAGTAGTCTTCCTTAATCTCACTAATATCTTTTTCATTCTCCTTACACAGAATGATAGTTTTAATGCCTGCTCTGACGGCTGCCAGCACTTTTTCTTTTATGCCTCCTACTGGAAGCACCTTCCCTCTGAGGGTAATTTCTCCCGTCATGGCTAGAGAAGGCATGACTAACCGTTGGCTAAATAGGGAGGTGAGGGAAGTAAGCATGGTGATACCCGCTGAAGGGCCATCCTTAGGAATGGCTCCTGCCGGAATATGAATATGTACATCCCACCTCTTGAACACATCATGCGCTATATCAAACCTGTGGCAGTTAGACTTGAGGTAGGTGTAAGCCAGGGTAGCAGACTCTTTCATCACATCTCCTAGCTGTCCCGTCATACTCAGCTTTCCACTACCTGGGGTAAGAGTAGATTCTATAAACAGGATTTCTCCCCCTACAGCCGTCCAGGCAAGTCCTATAGCTACTCCTGGGACACTGAACTTCTGATATTTCTCATTCTCAAACTTAGGAATCCCTAAAAAACTTTTCAGGTTCCTTTCAGACACCCTGATAACCTCCTTATCATTTAATACGATTTCCTTGGCAGCTACCCGACTTAAGGCAGCAAACTGTTTGCTGAGTGAGCGGACGCCGGATTCAAGGGTGTACTGAGAAATGATTTGCTTAATAGCTTTAGGCGTGATAGAAAGCTGAGAAGCCTTTAATCCGTGATCTTTTCTGGCTTTGGGGATAAGATGCCTTCTGGCTATTTCTTTCTTTTCTTCTTGAGAATACCCATTAATTTCTATGATTTCCATTCTATCCCTTAGCGCAGGGTGGATGGTAGAGAGGGTATTAGCCGTAGCAATAAACATGACCCTGGAAAGGTCGTATTCCACTTCAAGATAGTTATCCCTGAAGGTATTATTCTGCTCGGGATCTAGCACCTCCAGCAGTGCAGAGGAAGGGTCTCCACGGAAGTTATTTCCTACCTTATCTATTTCATCCAGCATAAAGACGGGGTTCCCTGTCTTTGCTTTCTTTAAGCCTTGAATGATTCTCCCTGGTAAAGCGCCTATGTAGGTTCTTCTATGGCCCCTGATTTCAGCTTCATCATGTGTTCCCCCCAGGGAAATGCGGATAAACTCCTTGCCCATGGCACGGGCTATGGACTTACCCAGGGAGGTTTTACCTACTCCGGGAGGACCATGGAAGCAGAGGATAGCTGCTTTTTTATCTGATTTTAACTTGAGAACAGCCAACTGTTCCAAGATACGTTCCTTCACCTTTTCAAGGCCGTAGTGGTCTTCATCCAGTATTTTTTTGACTTGTTTGAAGTCAAAGGAGTCTTCAGAATAAGAATACCAAGGGAGGTCTAGCAGCCATTCCAGGTAGTTCACCACTATGGCATAGTCAGGCATGGAGGGGTTTATGCGACTCAGGCGGGTAAGCTCCTTTTCAAAGACAGCCGTTACTTCTTCTGACCAGTTCTTTTCGCCGGCCCTTTTCCGAAAACTATCTATTTCTGACTCTTCAGAATTATCTCCCAGTTCATCCTGTATAGCCCTGATTTGCTGTCTGAGAATGTATTCCCGCTGCTGCTGGTCCAGATCACTTTTTACCTTAATCTGTATCTCTTCACTCAGTTCTAGTATGTTCAGCTCATTATTTAGGTGAGCCAAGACCATTTCTGCCTTATCAGTCAGGGTCTTGGATTCCAGAATCTCTTGTTTCTGATTGACCTCCAGGGACAGGTTAGCCGAGATAAAGTGGATTAGAAAACTCAGGCTATCAATATTCTCAATGACTATTTTAGCTTCAGAGGGAATATTAGAAGATAAGTCTATGATTTTGAAGGCTTGTTCTTTCAGGTTGAACATAAGGGCTTTCCCCTTTTTTTGGGCGGGCTCCTTATCTATGACCTTACTTATGCTAGCCTTGAAATAGGGATCTTGCTGGGTAAATTCAGAGATTTGAAATTTATTGCGGCCTTGTATCACTATAGTAATGCTACCATCCGGCATTTTTATTAGCCGCAAGATTTTAGCTATGGTACCTACACGGTAGAGATCCTCTTCTGTAGGATCTTCAATGGCCATATTTTTCTGGGCAACTACCCCCAGAAGCTTATCTTCACTTTTATTCGCTTCCTTTACGAGTTGTATAGCTTTGTCCCTTTGAACGGTGATGGGCATTACCACCCCAGGGAACAAAATAGTATTCTTAAGGATCAGTAATCCTAATTCATCCGGTATGTCTTCTTCTTGAATAAGCTGTTCCTCAGAATTCGTGATGATGGGAAAATCAGAATCCAGAAACCCTTCTCCTTCAAGATGAAAAAATGTCATGAGGTCTGTCATCATAACTGGAGGTCCTGCCAACTTGCCATTAAATGTATTGTCAATCAAAGGATTGATACTTATATATATCCGTGCAAAGGGTATGCCCTAAATCTGCCAAAAGCTTTTATTTAGATAGGAAGATTAGGGATTCGTTTTTCAAAAGTGTTAACTTTTTTGAAACTTTGCGCGAATTCCAACAAAAATAACCTTTTAGGATGAGCATTCCTTTCAAAGATATTGTGGCACTCACAGGAAGCCCTGGGCTGTATAAGATCATTAAGGCAGATGAGAAAGCCATTATCGTAGAATCATTAGATGAGAAGAAGAGAAGGACTATGGTGAAGGGAAACATGATGGTTTCCAAATTAACAGATGTCAGTATTTATACAGATGAGGATAGTGAGGCTCTGTTAGAAGTAATTAAAACCATAAAAGAGAAGTATGGGGAAGAGCTGCCCGTAAAAAAGAATGATAGCAAAGACAAGCTAACAGCTTTCCTGGAAGAGGTGCTCCCCGCCTACAATAAAGAGAAAGTATATCCTTCTAATATCAAGAAACTGATCAGTTGGTATAACATATTGAAGGGGCTAGAGGTAGATTATACTGTGGAGGAGGAAGAAGAAAAGAAAGAAGATCAGGCGGAAGAAAGTAAAGACGGAGAGAAGCCTAAAGAAGAGGAAGCTAAAAAATCCTAATGGATCTTGAGGCTTCACCTATTATCTCATGCCTATTCACCCCTTTGTTGTCCATTTTGGGATAGCCTTTAGTTGGCTAGCTGCCCTGGGCTACTTATCCATGTACCTTCCTCATCCTCCTTTCTCCATAAAGCAGATCTTTATTATCCATCTGGGAGCTGTAGGGGGGATTTTAGGGGCTATTTTTTCGGGTCTTTCCGCTGGTGATGGACTGGATCTGTCCCTGCAAGCGGCTGAGCTCTTGCAGTCGCATCAGCTTTGGGGGTATATAAGTTTATGGTTGATAGGCTTATTAGGGTTATGGGCTTACCTGAGAATGTCCCGGTGGCTGAAGATAGAAAAGCTCCTTTTTACCTGTCTTTTTCTCCTATCTTGTATCCTGATGAGTGTGGGGACCCACCTGGGGGGAAAGATGGTGTATGAGGAGGGAGTAGGGGTTTCTGGTTATCAAATGGAGCATGAAAAATAACGGCTTGCTGTGCTATTTCCTCTTAAGTATGGGCCTCCTTCTCACGGCCTGTGAGAAAAATAAGGGTGCCTTCTTTGTGGAGGCTAACTGTGAGGAGTGCGTAACCATCCTTATGCAGGAGACTGAGAACCTACCTGGAATCATTTCCAGCCAATGGATAGTCGAGAGCAGCTTTCTGGAGGTTACCTATGGATCTACCAGCCTGGAAACCATTCAAGAGACACTTTCTGAGAAGGGATTTTCTACTCAGTTTTATCTGGCTAATGATTCCGCCAAACAGTTACTACCTGCCTGCTGCTCTGAACCCCTGAACAGAACCCTTGACGTATATACCCCAAAGGTGGAGTGAAAGTGCCATTCATGACCAGCCTACTATTTCTATTTATACCTTTTAAGATAGGCGGTAGGGGCATTACAGGTGCCTACCTCTCTTAGCTAGCCACTGAAGTATAGATTAAATGCAGATCATCCGTAGAATCTAGTGGGTCTGCTGGAAAAGATATTAGTCTTACCTTACTCTACCTCTCAAGTAAGTAAATCCTGTAGTCATAGAGAGCCAGAAGCCTGGAAGTATAACAGATAGCTGATGGACTTGAATGATATAGGCATTTCCACACAGGGCTAAATGTATTTACCCATGAAATCACCGGTATGCTGAAGTGAAGCAGCAGATCCATGTACAGGATTTGGAGTATAATCTTAAAACAGGACTCCTTTGTAAATCCAGCGCTAGTGAGACTTAAAGGGGACGGTTACATAATCAGTGTTCCTAAACTGGGGCTGCCTACTTAAAGGCGTTAAGCCCAGTTACGTCCAAGCCTGTTATAAGCAGGTGAATATCATGCGTACCTTCATAAGTTATGACAGACTCCAGGTTCATCATGTGGCGCATAATAGGATAATCTCCTGTAATCCCCATACCGCCCAATACCTGCCTGCTTTCTCTGGCTATGGAAAGCGCATTCTCCACATTATTTCTTTTGGCCATAGATATGTGGGCACTACTGGCTTTTCCCTGGTTCATAAGTTCTCCCAGACGGTAGGACAGCAGTTGCATTTTAGTAATTTCTGTCACCATTTCAGCCAGCTTTTTCTGTGTGAGCTGAAACTGACCTATGGGTTTCCCGAACTGAATGCGCTCCTTAGCATAACGGAGGGCGGTGGAATAACAATCCATGGCTGCTCCTATGGCTCCCCATGAGATGCCGTACCTGGCCTTATCAAGGCAGGAAAGAGGTCCTCTCAGTCCATTAGCATCAGGAAGGAGATGGGACTTAGGGACTTTCACATTGTCAAAGACTAATTCTCCAGTAGCAGATGCCCGCAAGGACCACTTATTGTGAATTTCGGGGGTACTAAAGCCTTCCATCCCTCTTTCTAAGATTAATCCTCTAATTCTTCCTTCAGGGCCCTTGGCCCATACTACCGCTATATCTGCGAAGGGGGAATTAGAAATCCAGGTTTTAGCGCCGTTTAGGAGGTAGTGATCTCCTTCATCTGTGAAGTGAGTAACCATACCTGCAGGGTTAGACCCATGGTCTGGCTCTGTCAGCCCAAAACAGCCCATCATTTCCCCACTTGCCAATTTAGGCAGGTAGTGCATTTTTTGCTCTTCACTACCATATTTGTATATAGGATACATGACCAGTGAGCCTTGGACAGAGGCTAAGGACCGCAACCCGGAGTCCGCTCGCTCAATTTCCTGCATGATCACGCCATAGGCGATTTCATCTAATCCGGGGCATCCGTATTTTTCAGGCAGAGAAGGCCCAAACATGCCCATGCTTCCCATATCAGGGATTAAGTGCGTAGGACATTGGTTTTCCTGGGCCCATTGGTTGATGTAGGGCGTTACTTTTTCATTTATCCAGGAACGGATACTACTTCTGATGAGTTTATGTTCCTCTGTTAAGCACTCATCTATCAGGTAGTAGTCTGGAGCCTCAAAGGGGTGAGCAGTAGCTTGTATTTTCTTTTCTTCTACAATCATTATATCGTAATCAGTAGTTCTTGTCTATGATAATACCTTAAGATTACATTTTTTTGCGTAAAAGGTATAAATTAAGTCTAGTGGAAATATGCTTTTTGGAATGATTAACCACTTTATGATTAAAGGTAATCGTTTCGCCTGAATATACTGCAGATTATATATATGAAAGTACCCAAGTTCTTTCAAACTTATTTTACGAGAAAACTCAAGAGTAGCCGATACTGGGGAAGGGTAGGGCTTATCATGGCAATTGTGCTCATTCTAGGCATCATTATTCCCAGGAGAGATGCTTCTGGGTATGTGTATGAGGTAGGAGAGCCTTGGGATGGAGAGGCCCTTTATGCGCCATTTACATTTTCTATCCACAAGACAAATGATAGTGTGGAGATTGAAAAACTTATGGTGCAGCAGCAAACCTGGAGAGTATACACACGGGATACGCTTGCTGAAGCCGATAATAGGAGGGAAGTATTTGCTGCCATAGACAGGGTCTACCTACAGCTAAAAACCTATAAAAATGCCGTAACTTCTGGAGATAGCCTCGCTTCTGATAGAATTAAAAATGAGCAGTTTCTAAACTCTTATGAGATAAATCCAGATGATTTACGACTTCCTCCTCCTGCTAATTTGCTTTCCCTTGCAGAGAAACTCCTGGAAGATATTCACGAGCAAGGCTATCTAGGGGAGGTGGCTAAGGATACACTTGGGAAGTTTATTGCCCTCAGGGTTCAGGCGGCTGAGGAGATACTGCTACCTGTCAATCTTCTGCTGGCAGGGGATACACTCACTGCTTACCTGCAGCGTGAGAGACTAAATGTAACTTCTTCCACTAAGCAACTGATAACAAGCATCATCCCTGATGAGATAACGGCTAATTATATTTATGACCATGGACTGACTACCCGAGAGCAGGAAAGGCGTAAGGCTTTAATTTCTCCAGTCTATGATAAAATAGAGGCCGGAACCCTGCTGATAGATAAAGGGGATCTGGTAGATAAGCAGAAAGAGGCTATCCTTACTTCTCTGGAGAAAGAACGCTCAGGACAGTTTGGGAAGAAGAATAACCTACGGGTTTTCCTCAGCCAGATCTTAATCATATTTTTGATTATCAGCATACTGCTTGCCTTTCTTCGGGTTAACCATCCCAGAATTTACTTTAACAACATAAAGTTGGGCCTCATCCTTACCTTGTTATTACTTACGGTAGGGCTAATGACTTTGGCTACCCAACTGACGGACTTGGCTTTGCAGGTAAATGAATACCTGACGCCTGACTTATACCTGTCTTATATCTTCCTGGCGCCCGCCTGTATAGCTCCCTTATTTGTCAGTAATTTCTTTGGGCATAGAACTGCCTTTATCACTAATCTGGTAGTAGCTTTATTGGGGGGGGTGCTGGTTCAGTACGGCTTGGAATATGTGTTTGTGCAGCTGATAGCTGGAACGGTGGCTGTTTACAGCCTGAGGGGAATGCGTAAGCGTGAGGTCTTTTTTTACACCTTAGGCTATATGTTGATAGCCTATATTCTCGCCTTTATTTCCTATAATTTACTGGCAAAAGGAAGTTTTGAGAATGTAAATATGAGTAACCTTTTGCTCTTTGGCATAAACGTAGCTATCACCATGATAGCCTACAACCTGATATACCCCTTGGAAAAACTCTTTGGCGTTACCTCTGATCTAACCTATTTGGAGCTACTGGATAATAACCACCCCCTGCTTCAAGAGCTGGCCAGAAAAGCACCAGGTACCTACCAACATAGCTTGCAGGTAGCTAACATAGCAGAAACCACCGTAAATCTAGTGGGAGGGAATAGCCTACTTACGCATGTAGGAGCCTTATATCATGACATAGGAAAAATGATCAATCCCGCTTATTTCATTGAGAATATGAGTGGGGATAATCTACATGATGACTTGACCTGTGAGGAAAGTGCAGAAATCATTATAGGCCATGTGCTGGAAGGGGTGGAGCTGGCACAGAAATATGGTCTTCCTGAAGAAATCATCAGGTTCATAGAAACACACCATGGGACTACCCGGGTGGAATACTTCTACCGGAAATATCTCAAACAAAATGACTGTGCCCCTCCCGAGGGAGAAGATCTTTTTAGGTATAAAGGCCCGCTTCCGTATTCTAAAGAGACAGCTGTATTAATGATTGCTGATTCTATAGAGGCCGCTTCACGGGCATTGAAAAAACCCACACCAGAGGAGCTTAGACAGCTAGTGGATAATATCATCGACTATAAGATCAGAGATAATCAGTTTGAAAACTCTAACCTCACTTTTAAAGATCTTTCTACCATCCGAGAGTCCATTTATAAGCAATTGATAAGTATTAACCACGCCCGATTAGAATATCCCAAGGAGGAGACTGCGGAGACCACTCCTCCTGTGTCTGAACAAGCTGGCTAGGCACCTAAGGAGGCTTGTTGAATCATGCGTACATAATACATGTATGCTGTGTGTGAAACACTGGTTTCTGTAGAAAATCTTTTCTCCAAGAACCTGAACTAGCTTGGTTTTCTTCCCATAGCTCACTATCCTGACAAAATTAGCTCATCAAGTTGTGACAGCGTTCTGAATGAGTGCTGGTATACGCTGGAAGGTAGACCAGAATCCCTGTCCTGAAGACTCATTTTCCAATCCTGGAAGTGTAGACGTAAGCTTACCAGGAGGTACTGCACTTCATTTTCCAAGCCACTACTTAAATCTTCTCAAAAGTCTTAACAGTTATCTCGTGTTCCACTTCTCCTGTGTGCTTAATGTTAGTGGGCTCAAATAGCATAATCCATACCTCTTCCTTGGCTATAGGTTTGTGTGCTACCCCGCGAGGAACAATAATCATTTCGCCTGCCTTCAAGGTCTTAGTCCCCTCCCTAAACTCAATGTCCAGAGATCCCTTAAGGATCAAAAACATCTCATCCTCATGCTTATGGTCATGCCAGACAAATTCTCCTTCTAACTTAGCTAGCTTCACATCCTGCCCATTTAGCTGGCCGATGACTTTGGGACTCCATTGATCAGTGAACAGGCTGAATTTCTGCTCTAGGTTAATTACTTCCATCTTATGCTGTTATATCAGGTTTTTACGAAAATATACTTTTCAGGAGAAAGGCCTACCACTTATCAGCTCCAATTTGTCTCCGACCAGACGAAATTCTCCTGATACACCTATTAGCTGTCTATTTTCATCTTAGTAAACCATCTTGTAAGGGTACGTACAGTGATACTCCTCCAGATCGATACATCCTAATAAACATCTATTATGATGAAGCGACATACATTATCTGTTACGTTACAAGACTATTTATTGCATGAATCTACTAAGAAGCAAATGTGGAAGGTGTACAGTAAATATTACCACTACTCGTATGAGGAATTTATGAAGAGAATTCCTTCTAACGACTTGTATTCCTTCTACCTCTACAAAGGAGAAGTGGTGGGATTTACGGGTCTGAGGGTAGACAAGGCATACATACAGGGGAAGAGGCAGTTGCTGATTTACTTTGGGCAAACCGTCATAGAAGAGAGGTTCAGAGGAAAGTCCCTTATCCCTGTTACCGGTTTTAAGCTCTGCTGTAAGTATTGGAAAGCATTTCTCAGGAGCAGTGTTTACATGTATGCAGATTCCCTGACTTATAAGGCGTATCTCGTATTTGCAAAGACAGTAGAGGAAATGTATCCTTCCAGGAAAAGGCCTAATACGCCTGTGGTAAATGACATCTTTCACCTGATAGGAAATACTTACTATAAGGAGTCCTATAATGAAGCGTCCATGACCATAGGGAAGGATAGGATGCTGGTAGATGATAAGGCTACCTGTAATCCCATCCAGTATATAGAAGATGAAGATATTAGATTCTACGTTGAGAAAAATCCGCTTTGGCATGCTGGGCATGGGCTGCTTACCCTGGCTCCTATGAATCTGGAAAATCTAAAAACACTGCTTGTAAGAATGTTCAAGATGGCCTTAGGCTGGAAGTCCGTGAAGAAAGTAGCTAGGAATAAGGAGATTCAAATCAGGCAAAAAGAATGGGTATAGAGATCATTAACATACAAGCTTTTCCCTTGCAAATACCCCTGAACATACCCTTTGGTCAGGCCGGTAATACAGCTACCCATTCTGCTTCTGTTATACTCAAGCTGACTTCGGCTGTAGGGGTAACTGGCTATGGGGAGTGCTGCCCCAGGCCATATGTAACGGGAGAAGACATAGGCTCGGTTCTCAAGGATTTAGAGGGACTGGAATCTTGTAAAAAGCTATTATGCTTTGAGACTTTGGCAGACATACAGAAATGGATGTTAAAGGAGGCGCCCTTAAAATTTGGGCAGGCAACGCTATGTGCCATAGAAATGGCATTATTAGATGTGTGGAGCAGGGTATACGCGGAACCTTTAGTAAGTCTGCTAGGAGGGCAAGAAAAAGAAACTTATGCGTATACTGGTGTGATCCCCTATGGGAATATACAGAAGATGAGGTACTTGCTGGAAATGTTTCACTTCCAACAAATCAAAATTAAAGTGAATGATCATTTACAAGACAACCTGAATAGAATAGAAAAGATAAAGTCAATTTTTGGTGAGGATGTGGGGATTCAGGTAGATGTAAATGGAGGATGGGACTTACAGCAAGCCTGTTTTCAGGTACCTGAGTTAATCAGGGTAGGGGTAAGCTGCATAGAGCAACCTTTTCCACCAGATAAGGATGAGCAAATGGGATGGCTCACCTGGAAATATGGCAGTCAGGTAGATATTATGGCGGATGAATCTGTTTGTACCTATACCCAGGCTACCTTTTTACTGGAGAACGCATTTTGCAATAGGTTGAACTTGAAACTATCTAAACATGGTGGAATTTTTCACACCCTTAAGATAGCCCAAGTAGCAAAGAAGCAGGGGGTTGCTATCCAATTAGGCGCTCATATAGGAGAAACAAGTTTATTGACACTGGCAGGGATGTTATTCAGCTCATTGTGGGGAGACTGTCTGAGCATGGAAGGAGGGATGGGTACCTATCTACTGAAAAGTGATGTGCTAGATACGCCCGTCATGGTAGATAGAGAAGGGAAGATCAGAAAGTCAGACTTCTCAAATGGCCTGGGCTGGGGTAAGGTCCTGGATCACAGACTGGAAGGAATTCCCCTTTCTTAAGGGAAAAATTCCTACCTTCAAAAGGTATCAGGAAGATTTGGGTAAAAGAAATTATTTATTGAGTACCTACGGGATGTTCATGGAAACTACACAGAGACCTCGCTATGCCATTTTTCTGGCCTTAGTAGTTCTTCTATGTCATGCATGTACAGACCCAAATTATGATGACTATAGACCTGATTTATTGCCAGAACTTTCTGAGAAGACATTGGAACGGTATAAAGATACAAGTGAGGTATTTCCGAGTCTAAGAGAGGTAGGGAAGAAAGATAGGTTAGATAGCTTATTACGGATCACAGAACAACTTAAAAACTTTGATGAATTAGCTGCCCTATTGTATGCCCAGGCGGCATATGATCTGAGTACGGCAGAAAACTGGGAGGTTGCCAGAGGGATAAGTGCCCATCTGGTGGGCTTATTGAAAAGTAGACAAACTACTTATGGTGAAAGGGTGGCCAGTGCCATGGTGGACGCGCGAATTAGTCAAAGTCTTTTGAGGGATGAAGCACTAGATCTTTGGAGTATAGAAAATGATGGGTTGATAGGACATTTACATTACCGTTCCGGGAATTTGGATTCTGCAACCTTTTTCGCTGGAAGAGCCCTTGAGCACATTGAGAGCATGGAGAATCCTTCTCAATTCAACAAGCAAAAAGCCTTTGTATATCATGACCTGGCGAACATCTTTATGGAAGAAGATGAAAATGAAGCGTTAAGGTATTTCTGGCTGAGTGATAGTTTGTATGAAAAGATAGGAAATACAAAAAACCGCTCCTTTCTATGGTACTCATTATCAACTTTGTACCTATACAAAGATTTGTACGATAAAGCTGATTCTGTTCTCTTGAACTGTATTGGAATAGGAAGAGCAACGAATAATAATACCTTATTAGCTGATGTATATAGGGCAAAGGGCTTAATCGAATACTTCCGATTTAAAGAGAGTAGAGACAGGCAGGATTTTGATCATGGGATAGACCATCTGAGAAATTCTTTCACCTACGGTAAGAGAGTTTCTTATGGAACATATGAACTTATTGGATATACCTATCAGCTTGGGAGACGTATCCTTGGAGAGAATGCCTTCAGAGATTCAGCTTTAAAATACTTTGACTTAGCCACTGTAGAAGCTAGAAAGGATGGTGCCTTAGTATCTTTGGATGGGTCTAATGAAGAAATTCTAAATATTTGTTTTGAAGATTCTGCTTTGTGTAGTGAGATGTTAATGGCCACTGGTCCTGAATATGTACATGAAATATATCAGACAATATTGGACACGGTTACTTCTCAGTCTCGTACAGCCTATCAGAGGTTGAATGAGATTGTCCAACGGGATATTCGTGAAAAAGCTGAGCGTAAATCAAATAACCAGCTGTATGTGAGCATAGGGATTATTGGATTTTTAATCTTGTTATTTATTGTTCTGTATCAACAGCAACAGAACAAAAGGCTTCAGGCCCGAATGATAGCACTCAGGGCTCAAATTAATCCCCATTTTATTTCTAACAGTCTGAATGCCATAGAGAGTTTGATTAACCATGACAAGAAGGAACAAGCTGGAAAATACCTGATTCATTTTTCCCGGCTTTCCAGGCAGATTCTCAATAGTTCAGCTACTTCTACGGTAAGTTTGACAGCAGAACTCAAAACCCTGGAACACTTCCTTGCCCTGGAAGAGCTCAGGTTTAAAGGGAAATTGGATTATGATATTGCTGTGCAGCCAGGCTTGAATTCTGATATGGTGGAGGTGCCGGCCATGATTCTCCAGCCCTTTATAGAAAATTCTATTTGGCATGGGATTAAACCTAAACCGGAGGGAGGGTTCATTATGGTAGAAGCTAAACGAGAAGAGGATGTGCTGCTGATTACCATAGAGGATGATGGAATAGGAAGAGAAAAAGCTGCTGCCAATAAAAAAGCTTCTCCTTTAAAGCAGAAATCTATGGGGATGGAGATCACGGCTGAACGTATAAAAGCAGCCGGAAAAGTAAAAGGCTCAAACGTAAGCTTTGTAGACTTAAAAAATGATGATGGTTCCGCCAGA
>JBCCLI010000004.1:0-44981 GCA_039026975.1 Bacteroidota bacterium
CCATCTTCCAGCAGGGACAGCAAGTGTATCTCCATCTACCATAGCCGTGTCAGTTGGGAACCCATCAGCTCCCCAGATGATTTCTCCGTCATTAGCAGAGAACTGAAGACCACCTGCACTTAGTTCTGTAGAAAGTGTCCATAGATTAGGATCTGCTCCATCCTGAATCATGGCAGTAGCTGTATCCCATCCGCCGGCTGTAGCGTCTCCAATGATTCCTACCGTAGAGAAAGTTACATTTTCTACGAAAGCGTAAGCGCCAGAGGCAGTATCAAAAGTGATGGTATAATTTCCAGCCTTAGAGATAGGAATATTAGGTCCATCTTTTTCTCCTACGCCTTCAGGGAAATCTGTAGAACCCCAGTTCACGGCCCAATCATCATCCAGACGGAATTTAGCTTCTCCTAATCCTAGGTCAATAGTAATGAAGAATTTATTGGTATCAGCTATCATAGCTGTATCCGGGAACATATTGATGTCTCTGTCCCATCCAAAAGCAGTGGCATCTCCTATGATTCCTACAGGGCCATCAAAGTCAAAGAAATATTCTCCAGTAGCGGAGTTAAAGGTAATGGTGTAATCTCCTCCTATAACAGGAATGTTAGGACCTCCCTGAGTACCCGTTCCGAATGGGAAAGTGGTTTCTCCCCAGTTAACTGTCCAATCATCATCAGCTCTGAATTTCGCTTCTCCATCAAGAAGGGTAATGGTGAGAGACCATAGGTCAGCATTAGCTGTATCCTGAATCATGTCTGTGTCAGCATCCCATCCTCCGGGCGTTGCGGGACCTATGATCCCTACAGATGTGATTTGTGCAAATGTTGCCGGAAACAGCAAACATATAGCTGCAAGGCTAAGTAGTAGTCTTTTCATACGTGAATTAAAATTATAGAAACTATTAGAATTAAATGATTATGCGAGCTTTAGTCTTATAAATGCGTTTAAATATACAAAGTATATCAGTTTTTTTATGTATTTTCATACGTTATTTTGAAATAGCTTACAAAATTGCACAAGCTGTTCTATAAATTCTGGAAACTACTATTACTATGCACGTGAATCGCTTAGCTAACCTTAGAGCCATTCTCCTGCTCGGTTTTGTTGTGAGTTGCCTAACTGGCTTTGCCCAACGAACCCTGACAGGAACTGTAACAGACCAAGCGACGGGAGCCCCTTTAATTAGGGCCACTATCTTTGTAAAAGGTACTACCATAGGCACCTTTACAAATTTGGATGGATCTTTTTCCTTAGAAGCACCCGCAGAGGCTGATACCCTCCAAATCAGATATATCGGATACGAAACTCAGGAATTGCCTATCAGAGGTACCTCTGATTTTTCTGCTGCACTTACATCTGTGGATTTATTAGATGAAGTAATCATCGTAGGATACGGGACCATTAAGAGAGAGGATGCTACCGGCTCTCTCCAATCTGTGAATACAGAGTTATTTAATAAGGGAGCCATTACGGGACCTCAAGAGCTTCTTGCTGGAAAAGTGCCAGGAGTAACCATTACTACAGATGGAAGTCCGGGAGGAGGGGCCGCCATTAGAATTAGGGGGGAGTCCTCACTAAGTGCTTCTAATGATCCGCTGATAGTGATAGATGGAGTACCCATTGACAATAGTGAAATTTCCGGATCAAGAAACCCTTTGAACATCATCAACCCTAATGATATTGAGTCATTTACTGTATTGAAAGACGCTTCTGCTTCTGCTATTTATGGAAACAGGGCTTCTGGTGGGGTAATCCTGATAACTACTAAAAAAGGAACATTAGGAAAGGGCGTAAGGATAGGATATAACGGAAATGCATCTGTAGGGACTCCTATTAATACAGTGGATGTATTGGGTGCTGATGAGTATAGGGATGTCATTATGCGTCAATATGATGAGACTCATCCTGCCAGAACATTGTTAGGATCCGCCAATACTGATTGGCAGGAAGAAATATATCAGACTGCTGTAGGGCATGACCATAATGTATATGCTTCCGGTGGAATAGGTTCTGTGCCATATAGAGTATCCCTGGGTTACACCTATAAAGAAGGGATTCTGAAAACAGATGAGTTTCAGCGGATAACTACCGGGATTAACCTAAATCCCAAGTTGTTAAAGAACACCCTGCAGGTGAATATGCAGTTTAAGGCCATGTTCACCCAGAATCAGTTTGCAGATAGAGGGGCTATAGGGAATGCCCTTGGTTTTGATCCTACACAGCCTGTACGTGATTCAAGCAGTCCATATGGAGGATTCACTACCTGGACCATAGCTAATGGAAATCCCAATGCGATTTCTCCTGCTAATCCTGTGGCCCTACTTGAACTAAGGGATGATCAGTCAGATGTAAATCGGTTTCTCTTTAATGTAGCTTTAGACTATAGAATTCCTTTCTTACCTGATTTAAGAGCTAACTTAAACCTAGCCAGAGATTATTCTAAAGGAGAAGGAACGGTGAATGTGCCTAATATTGCTGCCTTTGCCTTTGATGAGATTAATGGAGGAGGGGTAAGAAATGAATATAGTCAGGAGAAGACTAATGATCTCTTGGAGGTTTATCTGAACTATAAAAAGATAATAGATGATGACCATGACATAGACCTATTGGCAGGATACTCATGGCAGCATTTTGAAATAGATAACTCCTTTAGAGATTCTGATGTAGCAGGTACGCCTTCTGAAACGGTAGCAGGAGCTGATCCTGCCGAGTATTTCCTACTATCTACCTATGGACGACTGAATTATAGCTTTAAGCAAAAGTATTACTTAACCTTGACGGTAAGAAGAGACGGTACTTCCAGGTTCGCTGAAGAAAATAGATGGGGAACTTTCCCGGCAGCAGCCTTAGCCGTTAAGCTACTGGATAATGAAAATAAAACTTTCAATAACCTTAAACTGAGAGCGGGCTGGGGGATTACTGGCCAGCAGGAAATAGGAGACTTCTATGCTTATCTTGCCAGGTATCAGGTGGGCTTTGAAAACGCTCGCTACCAATTCGGGAATGAGTTTGTAACCACGCTTAGACCTAATGGCTATGATGCCAACATCCGTTGGGAAGAAACGGAGACATATAACTTCGGATTGGATTTCTCTATTATCAAAGACAGGTTGAGTGGATCAGTAGATCTTTACCAGAGAAATACCACTGATTTGCTAAACCGTATTCCTGTACCTGCTGGGACCAATCTTTCCAACTTTGTCACTACTAATGTAGGAGACATGGAAAACAGAGGGATAGAAGTATCTCTATTTACTACTCCTGTAAAGACGGAGAATATCAGTGTAGACTTAGCCTTTAATGTTGCCTATAATGAGAATGAAATTACTAAGCTTACGGCTGTAGACGATCCTAATTATGAGGGGGTACTTACCGGGAGCATTGCAGGTGGAGTAGGATCTAATATTCAGATTCATAGTGTAGGATTTGCACCTAGGTCCTTCTATGTCTTTAAGCAGCTGTATGATGATGCAGGCAATTTACTGGAAGATGAGTTCGAAGACCTAAACGGAGATGGGATTATTAATGACCAGGATAAGTACAGATTTCAGAAACCTGCAGCTGATTATACGTACGGTTTTTCAGGGAACGTCAAGATCTACAATTTTGATTTAACCTTTGCCGGGCGTGGAAATATAGGAAATTATGTATATAATAATGTCCAGACAGACATGGGCTACCTAAATAGACTGTACGGAACTACAGGCGTGTTATGGAATGTCAATCGCTCAGCTGTAGACTTGAATGTACTAGAGCAGGCTAGCCTTACATTTAGTGATCACTTTGTGAAGAGAGCAGATTTCTTCAGGTTTGATCACATTACTGTGGGCTACACCTTTAATAACATAGCCAAGGTGGCCAAGTTTGCGAGGATATACGCTACCCTTCAGAATCCTTTTGTCATCACAGAGTATGACGGACTGGATCCAGAGATATTTGGAGGAATAGACAATAACATTTATCCTAAGCCCAGAACATGGTTGTTAGGACTTTCAGTAGAATTCTAAAAAACGACAATAGCATAAAAATGAGACGTTCATACTACTCAAAACTCAACCTGGTACTGATGATGGCGCTATTGATGGCCTTTAGTACCGCCTGTGTAGACGACCTAGACACCGTACCTATAGATGAAGATGTAGTCACGGCTAGCGTGGTTTACGATAGCCCGGAATCTTACCGTCAAGTATTAGCCAAGCTGTACGCAGGCTTGGCAGTCAGTGGACAGCAGGGGCCCGCCGGACAGTCAGACATTGAAGGGATAGATGAGGGATTCGGACAGTACCTGAGAGGATACTGGTACCACCAGGAGCTTTCTACAGATGAAGCCATCATAGGATGGAATGACCAGACCATTAAAGACTTTCATTGGCAGGAGTGGAGCGCTGATGATGGTTTTATTTTCGCTTTCTACAGCAGAATTTTTTATCAGATAGCCTTAGCCAATGAATTTATAAGAGAAACCACAGACGCTAAATTAGATGCTAGAGGGGTAGATGCAGCACTCAGAACGCAAATCCAAGGATTCAGGGCAGAAGCCAGATTCCTGAGAGCGCTGAGTTACTACCATGCCTTAGACCTGTTTAGAAATGTTCCTTTTGTTACGGAGGAAGATGCAGTAGGTGCCTTTTTACCTGAACAAATGCAGGGGCCAGAGCTATTCTCTTATATAGAGTCAGAACTATTGGCTATTGAAAGTGAAATAGTTGATGCAAGAAGCAACGAGTACGCAAGAGCAGATAAAGGAGCGGTTTGGGCATTACTAGCTAAACTTTACCTGAACGCAGAAGTGTATACGGGTACTGCTCGTAATGCAGACTGCCTAGCCTATTGTGAGAGAATCATTAATGCAGGGTATACACTAGAGTCAGAGTATTCTCACCTGTTTTTGGCAGATAATCATCTGTCTGACGAAATCATCTTTCCTATAGCCTTTGACGGGGTAAGTACCAGAACCTGGGGAGGAATGACCTTCATAATACGTGCAGGGATAGGAGGTGATATGGATCCGAATGCTTCTGGAGTAGTTTCTGGATGGGGTGGAACCAGAACTACCCGTCAGCTGGTAGAGCAGTTCCCTGAAGGTGGAGGCATAGTTTCTCTTGCTAATGATGGGAATACAGTAAGATACCCTAAGGTATATGTCCCTGGCGCTTATCAAGGATGGGATGGAGGAAATACAGAGACCTCTCTATCTTCTACTGCCAGTAACAGAGAATATGAAGGATATAAGTATTTCCCAGTGGATAATAGTCCTTTCTTAATTACCCCTTTCCCTTCTCTCTCTTTATTCTTGGGAGATAATGGAGCTGACGGAACGCTGGAGCAGTTTGGGGATACTATTAAAACTCAGGCAGCAGGCCTTTACAAAATGAATGTAAATCTGAATGATAATACCTACTCACTAGAAAGAACGGACTGGGGAATCATAGGTACTGCCACACCAGGTGGATGGGATTCAGATACTGATATGACATGGAATGCTGAGGAAGAGGCTATGGAAATCTTTGTAGACCTGGAGGCAGGAGAAATGAAGTTTAGAGCTAATGATGACTGGACCATCAATCTGGGTGATAACGCTGGCGACGCCTTGCTTTCTCAGGATGGAGATAACATCATTGTACAAGAACCAGGAGCTTACCACATTCTCCTATACCTGGATAAGCCTGACTATACCTTTGAGGTGAGGTCCACCGCTTTTGATGATAGAGGGATTTTCTTCTCTGAAGGACAAAGCCTGGATATAGCGGATATATCCCTCTTCACAGACGGATATGCAGTAACCAAATTCAAAAATGTAACCTCTGACGGTGTCCAAGGATCAGATTCAGATCATCCTGATACCGACTTTCCTATGTTCAGATTGGCAGATTTCCTTCTGATGGCGGCTGAGGCTATCCTCAGAGATAATGGGGACCGTACTCAGGCGCTTGAGTATGTGAACATGGTGAGAACACGTGCTTTTGGATCATCTACTGGTGGGATTACAGATGCGGAGTTGACCCTGGATTTTCTTAGAGAAGAGAGAGCCAGAGAGTTGTACTGGGAATGTCATAGAAGAACGGACCTGATTAGATTCGGAGAATTTAGTGCCTCTAATTACGTTTGGGCATGGAAAGGAAATGTATCAGAAGGTAGACCTGTAGAAAGTTTCAGAGATATCTATCCTATTCCTTCTCCAGATTTAGGGGCGAATCCTAACCTTGTACAAAATCCTGGTTACTAAGCTGACATGAAAAGTACATATATAGCCTTTTTACTTGGGCTGATCATATATCCTGGCTGCCAATTGTGCGGTCAGGATTTTTGGTTTGGGGCTGACCAGTCCTATGTAAATGAAATGGAAGACTGCGGGGCAGTTTTCAAAGAGAATGGAGAACCTAAGGACGTCTATAGGATTTACGCAGATCATGGAAATAATCTGGTGAGGCTCAGGCTATGGCATACGCCCTCCTGGTATGATGGCCTGAATAGTGGTCAGCGGTACAGTGATCTGGAGGATGTAAAAAAGAGTATTCGCAGGGCCAAGGAGCAGAACATGGATGTCCTTCTGGACTTCCATTTGTCGGATAATTGGGCTGATCCTTCCAAGCAGGTGATTCCTTCTGCCTGGGTAGCCGTAGTAGATAATCTGCCGGTCCTACAGGACTCCGTCTATAATTACGTTTCTAGTACCTTGAATACCCTCAAGGCTGAAGGGTTACTACCAGAACTGGTGCAGGTTGGAAATGAGACCAACAGAGGAATTCTCCTTTCTCCGGAACAAAACCAAACATGGACCCTTGACTGGAAACGCAATGCACCCTTATTTAACTCTGCCATACAGGCCGTGAGAGACGTTTCTGCTGACATAGAAATAGCCCTTCATTTGGCTGATCCGGATGAGGTAGAATGGTGGGTAGATGAGTTTGTGAGCAACGGGGTGACAGACTTTGACATCATCGCTATGTCCTACTACTGGGCATGGCACCAACCCACTACCGTCCCAGAAACGGGAGAAGTGATCATGCGACTGAATACCCTCTATCCTGGTAAAAAGGTCATTGTAGTAGAGACAGGTTACATCTGGACCACCAATAGTCAGGATCAGGCTAATAACATTATCAACAGTGTACACCCCTCATATTCACCTGCTTCTCCCACGTCCCAGAAGCAGTGGTTGATAGACCTGACGCAGGAAGTCATGGATAAAGGAGGAGATGGAGTAGTCTACTGGGAGCCTTCATGGGTATCTACTCCTTGCTCTACCCAATGGGGAAAAGGATCCCATCAGGAGCATGCTACCTTCTTTGACTTTAACCAGGATCTGCTGATCCCAGGCGGAATAGAATGGATGGAGTTTCCTTACGTGTTCACCACTTCCCTGGATGATAAAATTTGGGAAGGGCTAAACCCTTTTTATGATCAGCAGGGGCAAGCTTTGATCATAGAAAAACAAGCTAATATTTCTTCCTATAGTTATACCATCACAGATTTACAGGGAGCCTTAATTCAAAAAGATACCTTATCCGTTTCAAGAGAGGTATTAAATTGGAATGAGAGACCAGAAGGAATTTATGTGGTGATGGTAGATGATATGAAAGGAAATAAAGGAGTGAAGAAATTCTTCCATAAGAAATGAGAGAGAATCAAACAGAAATAAAAATAGCCTGGGGTTTGAACCCCAGGCTATTTTTTATGGTAGAAAGATTGAGCGGTTACTCCACCTGAACCTTGCTGACAAACCCTTTGATACCAGCTTCCACTCTCAGTCCATAGATGCCGGAAGCCACTTCTTTAGGAATGGATATATGTAACAGATTTCCTTTCCTGATTCCTTCCAAGCTAATCTTCCTTCCGTCCATCGCATAAAGGCTAATAGCCGAAGGGGCTACAACTTCAGCATATTCCACTGTAATGGTTCCTCCTGCAGAAACAGGATTTGGGTAAGTAGAAATAGCCTCTAGTTCTAATTGTGCTTCTATGCCTACGGTTAGATTAGATGGTTTCTCTATGGGCTTAGATGTATATACTCTGTACTCTCCTGGCGCAAAGGTAACACGCTCATTTACATCTGTTACCACTATGCTATCTCCACTGAAAAACTCATACCAGGCTCCAGTATAAGGAAACTTAGGATTGAAGTTGGATTCTGTCACTCTGAAGTTGGCTAAAGTTACCGCATCCATATCTGGATGATTCAGGTATACTGCCTTAATGAAGAAATTGGCGTCGCTAAAGGTATAATCTGTAGTGGAGAAAGTAGGGAAGTTGGTTTTGAGGTAGATCATGGAAGCCATGATATTTCTCAGCCTCATTCTACTTTCATTCTCCAAATAGTCCCATCTGATAGGTTTGGGATCTACCCGGCAGGAATTGTTGATAGATCCATTTGGACAATAATTGATGGAGAATTCATAGCCCAATTCTCCAAACTGCCAGAGCATTTTGGGGCCAGGGACAGAGTAGAAAATGGAAGTAGCTGCTTCTACTCGTCTCAGAGCTGTTTCAAATTCTCGGGTATTATACCCATCAGCATCATCTCCGAATTGAAGGATTCTATTGACCATTCTCTCTTCATCATGAGACTCCATATAGGCTATTAGGTGAGGATCATTCCATCCTCTTACTCTGTAATCTGCCCACTCCAGGTCTGAAGAATACCCCATAGCTGCCTCAGTAAACTCATGGTTCATATTTCCCCAAAGCATCATGCCATAGTTGGCCAGCTCTGTCTCTTCATTATTATCTGCAAAATGCTCCATGATGACATAAGAGTCAGGATCCAGGCTCCAGATATAATCGGCATAGTCCTTCAGGATAGCAATCCTGCTTGGGTCTCTTTGAGACATCAGTCCTGCATCATTTCCGGAGTTAGTCTGGGTAAGTCCTTTGGAAAGATCAAAGCGGAATCCATCAAAGCGGTATTCCTCTATCCACTGTTCCAGGTTTCTCTTCACCCATACCTTAGTACCCTCATACTCATGGTTTACATCGTAGCCCACATTAAATGGATGTCTGGGCGTTACGTTTAACCAAGGATTAGCATCTGCAGGCCGGAAGTTGGCATTGTCCCAGTATAGCTGTGCTAGCGGGCTCTGGCTAAATACATGGTTGAATACTACGTCCAGAATGACGCCCATTCCTCTGGCGTGAGCAGCATCTATGAAAGCCTTCAACTCATCTCTGCTTCCATAGTATTTATCCACTGCTAGCTGAAAGGACGGATTATATCCCCAACTTATATTTCCTTCAAACTCATAAATGGGCATGAGCTCTATGGTATTCACTCCCAGTTTCTGCAGATAATCCAGGGAGTCAGTGAGGGAGGCATAACTATGATCTTCCAGGAAGTCTCTAATCAATAGCTCATAAATGACCATATCGGCCTTCTCTGCTGGCACAAAATCATTTACCTGCCAGTCATAGCTTAGCTTCTCCCCATCAAAGGCCGTTACTACTCCACTAGCTCCCTTAGGGTAGGGGGGAAGTCCTTCAAATGAGGAGGATTGTATGAAGGGATCATTGGCAGGGTCCAATACTACCTCAGAATAAGGATCTGCTACTGTGGTAGAAAGGTTGACCATATACTGGTAGGTATGCTCTCCTTCACCGAATGCCATCTTAGGAATTTCTATCCAGTAAGTTTCTCCGTCTGTAGATTCGTTCATGACGTAATCTGCATTAGGCGTGAAGTTATTCATGGGAGTGAGCAGGGTCGCATTAAGCTTGCCTGGTGCATGAAGCATGAAGATATAAGAATCTTCCAGATAATTCAGACCAGGCCTGGTACCTTCAGGTGGGTCTTGCACCACATTAGAACTAGCCCAAACAGAGTAGGAAGTCTCCTTGGAAACAGTTTGTCCTCCTGAACGAGCTTCTACTTTCAGCATGTTCGTTCCCACCTCATCAGGAGAGAAAGAGAAACTGGCATTCTGAAGAGAATCATTGTAGATCTCCTCATCATTATTCCATACAATGATTCTGGCATTTTTACTGGCCTGAACATCCACATTAAGACTAGCCCCTTCAAACACAATCTTATTTGCAGTAGGTTGGGAGAAGGCAACTTGCAGGTCATCCCCAGTAGGAGAAATATCGGCAAAGATATCAGCGCCTCCTGTTTCTCTACCCGTTACACTTCCGTTGGCATTTCTAAAGACAAAGGCCAGTTTTTCTACCTGATCTCCTGCCTGTATCCCAAAGTACTGGGTGATATTAAAGCTGAGAGAATATAGGTCATCTTCAATTCTATCATATCTGATTCTGGGATCACTAGTTCCCCAATCAGCGATGACATACTTCCAGTCGCCTGAGTTCCCACTTTGGGAAGTGATGACACCCGTATGGGCATATACCTCTCCGGTAAATCCTGCTAGTCCACCATCTCCTTTCTGTGCATTGAAGTAAATTGTAACATCGTCAAATTGGGTAGGGTTAGCAGGCTCTGTCCATATTACCTCTCCTTGAGGGACATAAATGGCATGTTCTTCTATCAGATGAACTTGGTTAATGGGGAGAGAAGGGAGAACCTGCCGGGTTCCTGAAGGCCAGTTAATGACCACACTATCAATTTCTGTTGCATCTCCCAGTCCAAAATGGACTTTATGACTGTTTTGGGAAGCATAGCCTGAACCTGCTGTAACAAAGTCCATCTGCTGTGTTCCGTTGGCGTAAAGAGTGAGGTAGCTTCCAATTCCAAATGAATTAGACGCTCTCCCCTGTAGTTCGAAGCCTATGTAGGATCGCGTTTGGCTGGTATTTCTGAACAATTGGTTACCGTCTTTCTGGCCATTATTGGCGATGGCCATATCAATCTTACCATCCAGATCAAAGTCTGCTGTAGCAGCTCCATAAGAACCATAAGTATTCTGGACCCCCCCGGAAATAGGCTGTTTGTAGAAAGTTAGGTCTCCTTTATTTATATACAGTACTGATGGAATATTATTCTGTCCATTTACCCCAAAGTAACTGTCATTAGCTACATATAAATCTTGCCTACCATCATTATTACAATCAAAGAAAAAGGTGCTCCATCCCATCCCTATATCATCCACCTTGGCATTAGCTGAAACCTCCTCAAATACGCCTGAAGGGCGGCTAAGATAGAGCAGGTTCTCTTCCAGGTTAGTTAAGTAAATATCTGGATAGCCATCTTTAGTTAAATCTGCTACATCAGTCCCCATCCCAAATCCTACATAATCCAGCCCGGTCTCAGAAGAAATTTCTGTAAAGGTTCCATCTCCATTATTTCTGTAGAAAAGATTGGGATCTATTCCATCACGTGTCTGGTAGAGATCCTGATCTCCATCTAAATCATAATCGAAGAAAATAGCCCCCAGAGAACGACCTTCATCAAAAATGCCTGCCTCAGCAGTTACATCTGTAAAGGCTTGACCAGACTCATTTCTCCAGAGAATATTTTGTTCCAGCATGTTGGCGATGTAGACATCCATGTCTCCATCATTATCGTAGTCAACTGCGTGAATGGAACGAGGATTACCCCCAGTCCCTATATTATAAAGGCCACTAATATTAGTGAACCTATCTCCATCATTTCTCAGGAGAGCGTTTGACTGGAAGAGATTGGCTATAAATAGATCCAAGTCTCTATCATTATCCATGTCAAACCACAGTGCGCAACTGGATTGTCTGGGGTCAGCTACCCCCATGTCACCTGCTACTTCTTCAAACTGGAATCCTCCCAGGTTTCGATATAGCATATTTTTTCCAGACATGGTGCTAATGTAAATATCATCCAGCCCATCCCCATTGTAATCTCCGATGGCCACCCCTCGGTTTTGACCTTTTACATCAAAACTGTTTACAAAGGTCTTGTCCTCAAAAATCTGAGAGAAAGCGTGATATGAAGAAAGGATAAGCAGTGTAGCCCCAAGAATGGTGCGAATAGTAGTCTTAGTCATAATGTGATTATCGTATCATCAACAGATCAGATCAGAAATGAGTATACACGAATATCCTCATCCTGACCCCTCAAAATTTAGGGCACATAGCAGCCCATAAATAGCATATGAAAAATACTATTTATTATTTGAAATTGCACATGCTAATCGCTGATTATTAGCTCTTTTCGATGAATATTTTTTGTTACTCTTCCCTCAATAAAGGCAACGTTAAGCAGTGGGGTCCTCCATTGTCAGTACGGATTTCATTGGAAGACATCAGCTCTAAGTGGGCATCTACAGAAGCGGAGTGAAGCATGGTATCCAGCTTGTTCACGGTTACCTCATTTCTGTGGTAAGCTACAGCTCGGAAAGGCTTTACGGTGAATACGTTCCCAGCCATATTATGCTGCTCGAAAAGGGCTGTTTTTAGGTGTTCGAAGGGGGAGGGGTAGTCCTCGGGATTTCCGCCCACCCAGGTAATAAGGTTGGGGTCTACCAGCCCATCTTTAACAAGCTGCTCTACAAAATAAGTGGCAGGTTGGGGAAGTCTTTCTACTAAGCCTGCTTTTTTGATGTAATCACGGTCATACACTTCCACCTTACCGGCATTCTCAAAATGATGTACAGTAGGAATTCTACTTAAGTCTGTTTGATTTACCCCTATATTCTGCCGTAGCCAACTGACAAACTGCTGGAGTACTTTCTTAGCACTGGTTTTAATAGAGGGAGTAGGCTCTCCAAAAATGTAGGGCATGATAATGGCAGCCTTAGGCCCTACCATATTAAAAACAGTGTCCAAATGAATAAACCCTCTCAAGTCAGGTACATTTACCAGGTACACCCGTTTAATAGGGTTATTAGGATCACTGAAGATTTTCCTGATTAGCAGCCTAAAGGCTGGTCTGGTAGTTCTGTTTGAGTATAGGAAGTCATCATTTCCTACGCCTATAGCCATGGTATCCTCACTTAGGATGAGCACATTTCCTCCTTCAAGGAGAAATTTTTCGTGTAGGCCGCTGGAGGTAGGATCTCCGGTCATGTCCCTGTGAAACTGGACCATGTCCAGGAAAATACTATCCTCATCAAACATGGGGTGGTACTTGAAGACAGATCTGATAAGGGTAGGTTCCGGTTTTCTTCTTGAAGAAGACATTTCATTGATGATCACCCCGCATTGGGTAACAGCAGAAGAATCCCGCATCCACATCAGTTCCCGCTTGGGAGGGATAATGATATTTGGCAGCCTTCCGTTATTGATGGTTAGTTTTCTGGGATACCCATAGATGAGGTCTTTGACCAGCTCTGCGGGGTCATAAGCTTCCAGTTTTATGCCCCTGGCCATCAGGTGATCTATATAATTTTCAGCATGGTTGTGGAGGGTATCCTGGAGAATAGTAAAACGCCGGCGGTAATCAGCATTATCAAAAATATCTATAAGGAGGTCTTTCAGTTCCAGGACACCTTCTTCCCCTATTTCTTCATGTAAGAAAGAAACAAGTGTATTATGGTCATTGACTAATTCTGTAAATACCCTTGGGTTAGGGCCCATGAGCGGGTGCTCTCCTTCCCATGGAATAAGCTGATCATGTTCTTCACTAGGGGTATGTACGAGGACGGTTTTGAGGGGATTATACTCTGTTTTCAGTACGGGTTTCATATACGTGGGGGTCGGGTATCTGTAAATAAATTAAATTCTTTCTAGCTGGGGAGAAAAACTTCTGCCATCATACATCTGACACTTCCTCCCCCATAAACTTCAATAATATCAATAGGAATAACCAATAAGCGTCCATATTTCTCCAGGGTTCTGATTTGTTCTTCGCTTAGAGAATCATGAGCTCTTTTTGACATGACTATGTAATGTTCACCTTTTTCATTCATTACCTCTAACATATTCCCTGCAAACTGAGCTACCTGATCATGGCTGATAGGAATAACCTCATGACCCGTCCTGGTAAAGGAGATATGAAGGGCTTCCCGCTCTTCAATGTCATGTATAGATTCTTCACAGATGATGACAAAATGAGTACCCAAGGCCATCATTACATTTGTATGGTAAATGGGATGTCCCCCTCTGTCTACTGAATGGAAGAATATGCCATCACAGCCTATCTGCTGGCAGAATAAATCGAAAACATGCTCGTGTGTCCTATCAGACATGCACGCATACACTAGGTTATGGGCTCTGTCCATAATCATACTGCCCGTTCCCTCCAGGAACTTTCCTTCTGTGGCTAAGGGAGAGAAATCTACTACCCTAATGTTTTCATTTTCTTTTTGGAAAAATGCTGGAATGTCCTTTCGCACTTCATTCCTCCTGTTAGGAGCCATCATAGGGTAGAGGATAATTTTTCCCTGCCGGTGAAAAGAGATCCAGTTATTAGGAAAAATAGCATCTGGGGTAACAGGTGATATTCTGTCTTCGATTACTATTACTGCAATCCCTGCTTCCCTGAGAATCTCCACGAACGTATCAAATTCCTTTACAGCTTGCTGTTGAACTTCTTCAGGGGTCAGTTCAGACAGAGTTTGCTGAAAAGCATTGCTTTCTGCCGTAAGAGGATTATACCCAAAGTTTTTTGGACGGATCATAAGGACCCGAGAGGTGCTCTGAAAGGTAGCAATCATAACAATCTAGCCTTTTTACAGGGTGCACAAAGATGAAAAAAAAAAGAAATTTTCCCATGTTTTTTTGGCTTCCCAGTGAACCTTCCCATAAGTAAGGGGTAAAATGATGTGTACGGATGATCATGAACATAAATTCCTACCAGCAATTAACGGATGAGAAGCTTGTCCTCCTGATTACCAGGGGAGATGATAAGGCCTGTGCAGAATTGTATGGGCGCTATAGTCATCGGATGCTCATGTATTTCTTCAGAATGCTTAATTATAATGAGGAGAAAGCCCAGGATTTTTTACATGATCTATTTGTAAAGGTTATTGAAAAATCATCCCTTTTTGATGGAGAGAAACGCTTTTCTACCTGGATTTATTCAGTGGCTTCTAATATGTGTAAGAATGAATACAGGAGTAGGGAAGTGAGAAAGATTCTCGCTTACACAGATCAGCCCATAGATACAGAGGATGAAGCAGCCTACAGGGTAGAGGATATGCTACAAATGCGGCAGTTTTCTGACTGTCTGAAAGAAGAACTAAGTCTGTTAAATGAAATTCATAGAGAGGTAATCATTCTCAGATACCAGGAAGAACTTAGTATTAAGGAAATAGGAGAAATCATGTCCTGTTCTGAGGGGACCATAAAGTCTCGGATTTTTTATGCCTTAAAAAAACTGGCCTCATGTCTGAAGGCATTTAAACCGGAGCCATAAATAAGAAGTATGGATAAGAAGAATCATATTATCGTAGACTTGGAGCATTTACTTAAGACCACCCCTTTTGATCAGCTGAGTGCTGAGGTGAAAAGAGAGGTTTTAGCGGAAGTGTCAGAGGAAGAATATGGCCTAATGCGCCAAACGCTTCTACAATCTACCAGCTGTTTTAGTAGGTCAGCTCAGCAGCTAACCCCTGATCCAGCTATATTAAGTTCCCTTAGGGAGCGGGTAGTAATAAAAAGATCCAGCCTTTGGCAAAAGGTCAGGTACGTATTTACCTATCCCATTCCTGCTTATCAGGCAGTTGCCGCCATTGTTTTGTTGGGTATAGGGCTAAACTGGATGGATCCTTCTGCTCAGCATACAGCCATCAATGGGGCGGAATATAATATGATCGTGGATACTGCTTTTATCCCTACCAGCCCTGTCTCATATGACCTGGCAGGAGAAGATTCTGTATATAAAATGGTGAGTCCCAGAGATTAGTCTCCAAAGCAGATGCCTACCCCTCTAGCGGCCTGGATCAGGTAAGAATCTGGGGCTACATGGTTGTAGGCTTCTGTAGCTTCCTGTAAGGAGACATCTGTGATACAATTATTCTTAAAAGATACCATCCTTCCATATTTCTTTTCCAATACCAACTCAAAGGCTCTTACGCCAAACTGGGTAGCCAGTACCCTGTCAAAGGCAGTAGGTATGCCTCCACGCTGAATATGGCCCAGCACCGTAACCCTGGATGTTTCATTACAACCTGCCAGGGCTAGTTCTTCCTGGAGTTGGAACCCTATCCCACCTAATCTTTTATGCTGATAGCCCGCCTCCTTACTGGCTTTAGCCACTACAGTACCATCTGTGGGATGGGCTCCTTCTGCTATGACTATGTTCACAAAGCCTCTACCATTTACATACCTCTCAGAGATCCTTTCTACCACAGAATGTATGTCATAGGGGATTTCAGGAAGGAGGCATACTTCTGCACCTCCTGCCAGGGCAGTATGCAGGGCAATCCATCCTGCTGAGCGTCCCATTACCTCTAAAATCATGACCCTACTGTGACTAGCTGCTGTAGTTACTAGTTTATCCACCGCCTCAGTAGCTATCTGGACAGCCGTTTGAAATCCGAAGGTGTAATCTGTAGCTGAAAGGTCATTATCTATGGTTTTGGGGACACCTATCATATTTATGCCTTTTTCAAACAGCTTCTGAGAAATAGCCTGACTGCCATCTCCGCCTATGCTTATAATGGCTTCTATATTAGCTTTTTTAAGTAAGCCTGCTATCTCATCAGATCTATCTACCCCTTCCCAGTTTCCATCTTCCTTACTTACAGGCCAGTTAAATGGACCCCCTTTATTTGTAGTGCCTATAATGGTCCCTCCCTTTACGTGTATACCTGAAGTGGCTTGATCATCTAAGAGAATGAGCTCCTGAGGTTCTCGTAATAATCCATTAAATGCCTCAATGCTTCCTACTACTTCCCAGTCCTCTTCTTGGGCAGCACGTTTTACAATAGCTCTGATCACTGCATTCAAGCCAGGGCAGTCCCCACCTCCGGTGGTCACTAGTACACGTTTCTTCATGTTAGGTCCTATCATGTAAATCGAAGGCCAAAACTAATAGCTTTTAGGGAAGGGACAATAGGTTCTAAAAACAATCAGGTCTGTATTCTGCGGGACTACTCATGTTTGTATAATAATATCTTTTACCATTTAGGTAGGTCTCAGAGCCCTCAGAACTAATCACGTAAGTGTAAACCTCTCCACTATAAAAAGATAGTTCCAGTACCGCTTGGCCTCCTGCATTGGCTGTCACTGACCAGGTTCCGTTACCATCATTAGTTCCATAGTCACCAGTGGTAGCTTTAGCGGAGGCAGTCCCTTCAGTGATGGAGGTAAAGCTACTGCTGTAGTAATTGAAGTACCCCCTGGAGCAGAGGTCTATTACCTCTTTGCTGGACGTAGAACCCCCAGTGGTGATGTTGGGATCAGAATAGTCAAAGGAGGAGTAGGAGCTCATGTAGGTTAGTTTGGCATTTTGAAGGTCTTTCTGCCATTGTTTGACTACGGGTGGGAGTATAGGTTGGCTGAAGGTGATGCTTTTATGAATACTCATTACCAATTCCCTATACCTTCCAGAATAAGCATCAGGACTGGTAGCAGCCATGACCATGACGCCCTTTCCATAAGGATTAAGGGCAGCCAGAATATAAGCCTGTATAGGTTGATAGTCCAGGTATCCCTCGTATTCTCCTGCTAAGGTATTTTTATCAGGCTGGGTAAGTTCGCCTGATAAGGTCAGGGTAGTACCATCCCCTTCATCCAGTGAAAGCTGTGCTTCCTGCTTCATCTGGTCCATATTCTGAGCATTATGTGTAGTCAGGTAAATCAAGCCTGCTTCCGTGTTAGATCCGCAGACTATACCTTCTCCATACTCCTGTCCTATCCATCCATCCGGAAGCGTAAGCTTTATCCCCAGGGGTTCAACCTGTAGGTCACCTTGGAACTGGGCATAGGCGGAGGATACATATCCTAACAAGAGGATAAGGGTAAGGATTCTGTGGGTATTCATGATGGCATGCTAAGGGTAAAAAAATAGGGAAACCTCCCTCAAAGAGAAGTTTCCCTAATAAAATAAGTAAAAACCGTAGGTTATACTATTTCATCCAGCGCAGCTAGTGCCTTGTCATACTGTGGCTCCTGGGCAATCTCAGGTACCAGCTCTGAGTAGACAATTTTATCTTCACCATCTACTACAAATACAGCTCTGGCAGAAAGACCTTTCAAGGGTCCATTTAAGATCTCTGTGTTGTATTCATTGATGAAATCACTGTATCTGTAATCAGATCCTATGATCACATTGGAAACACCTTCAGCCTCACAAAAGCGAGTCATAGCAAATGGGAGGTCTTTTGAAATCACAATGCCTACCACCCCTTCTCGCTTCCCTAGCTCTTGATTGAACCTTTTGGTTTCCATCTGGCAAATGCCAGTATCTAAAGACGGAACAGCAATAAGGACTTTTATTTTCCCAGCATAGTCATCATAAAGACTACTCTCACTTAGGTCATTTTTGACAAAAGTAAAGTCTACTGCATTTTCTCCCGCCACAGGTATATCACCCTTAATGGAAAATTTTTTTCCTTGTAGTGTTACTGAGGACATTGAATTTTCTTGTTTGATTAATTTTTATTTGACTGTTAAATCTAGCATAAAGCCGCCGAAAAATCCAATAAGCTTTTTGAATACGTTTTATCTTTCTCTTGTAAGAATTTATCTCTTTTATCCACTTATATAGTAAGTAGCAGGTAAACCATAAGGTGGACACACTTGAATCTCAATATTTGTCTCTCATAGATCAGCACCAAAAACTGATTCATAAGGTCTGTCACCTCTACTGTAAGGAAGGTACCCTAAGGGAAGACCTCTTTCAGGAGATACTGCTTCAGCTATGGAAAGCTTATCCTTCCTTCAGAGGGGAGTCGAAGGTAAGCTCATGGATGTACCGTATAGCCTTGAATACAGCTATAGCATTGTATAGGAAGCAGAAGAAAGATCCTCCACTTTCAGAAATGAATGAGGAAGTACACCTAATAGCCGGGAAAGGAACCAGATATGAACAGGAGGAATCCCAACACTTTCTCTACCAGGCTATTTACAGCCTGAATGATATTGATAAAGCTATCATTTTACTCTATCTGGAATCCTACAAGTATGAGGAAATAGCCGATATTATGGGGATAAGTGTGAATCTGGTAGGGGTAAAAATTAACAGAATTAAACAAAAGCTTAAGAAGAAACTAAAGCATTTGGTATGAAAGAAATGGATATGGAATGGGAACAGCTTAGGTCTTACTGGGCAGAGGTTGACAGCAACTGGGAAAGAAAATCTCCCCAACGCTTACAGATGCTGCTAAAGGGGAGAGAAAAATCTCTGATTCGTACCCTTACCCGTAGGATTATATGGGAGATATGTCTCATGACTATGGTAGCTACCGGACTGGTATGGGGAACATACCTAATGAATTCTCCCTACCAATTTCTGGAGAGGCTGGGAATTCTCGGATGGAGTATCATAACCATCGCTCTGTATGGGAGAGTATTATGGTACGTAGGCCAACCTGTAGAGGACATCCTTTCTGTGAAGGAACAGCTTAAGGTATTGATGGAAAGAATTCGTGATTTTCTGTCTGTACATACGCTATTATCCAGTTGGGTCCTTCCCATTTGGGTGAGTGTGGCTATGCTGTATGGTTTATACTTAGGCTTACTTGAGATGAATGCCGGTTTTCCTGATATTCCCATTTATGGATGGGGAATCATCTTTGGGGTACTACTTTTGTATTTGTTGTTCTCAAGAATAGTCAGTGTAAAGTATATCTACAGCCTGTATCAGCAACCCTTAGAAGAGCTGGAGGCTAGCTACAGAGAACTGGAAGATTAGTCTAGCCGTCTTTTTTTATTCATTTCTTCTGCTACCCTATTATCTAATGGGTTAAAAGATGCCTCCAACTGGTGTACCACTTCCCTGCAGCTGGCATCATTTCTGTTTTGGGAAAGCTTCCAGGATGTCTGTATGTCTGAGATGTGGATTTCAAACCCCACTATCCCACGCATCTGTTTCCTGACAGCTTCTTCCCCAATATCTCTGTCTTTAGAGGTGGGATAGACAGAATCAATGCCGAACTAGTAAATCTTGAACTATTTATCAAAAACCTACTAGATAGGATAAGGGATATGGAAAATGCCTATTTATCCCCCAAATCTATTTTTGTCTAGTAGTGTAGTCTTTAAACCCTCTGTCTATCTTAAAAAGACTCAGGATATACAATTTTGGTAGGTTTTTTTCGGTCTACTACTCAAGAATGTGGCAAAAAAGATTTTGGCAGAAAACAAAATTTCATTCCAGTGCTTAATGCGATACCCATCTCTCTATTTTTTTGATGTAATATGGGGATCAGAAGAATTACTTTATGGCTAACGGTAGAAGGAGGCTTACTCCAGTGAGTGAAGAAGATAAAAGGAAGGTTACCAGAGAAAGTCTGAAACAGACCCTTGAAATATTTGCTTTTATAAAACCTTACCTCAGTTCCTTCATTTTTGGCTTGGTATTTCTGGTGCTATCCACTGGGACCACCTTTGTATTTATAACTTTCCTAAAAGATTTAATAGATCCAGCTGTAGACCAGGTAGAGGGATGGGAAAACCAGCTTAAGACGATAGCCATCTACCTGTCAGTTATCTTGATAGCGCAGGCTTTCTTCTCTTTCATGCGTATTTATTTGTTTGCCCAGGTAAGTGAAAGAGCCCTGGCAGATATCCGTATGGCTGTTTACCGCAAACTAATTAGCCTAAGGCTTTCCTTTTTTGAGGAGAGAAGGGTAGGAGAGCTTACCAGTAGGATAACTTCAGATGTAAGCCAGCTCCAAAATGCCATGTCAGTTACCCTGGCAGAGTTTCTCAGACAAATTTTTACTTTTATCATTGGGATCGTAATTCTTTTTGGCATTTCTGTTAAACTTACCTTTGTGATGATAGCCTCCTTTCCCCTCACCATCATCATAGCTATTTTCATAGGTCGTTATATCAGAAAAGTGTCAAAAAAATCTCAAGATTCTCTTGCGGATGCTAATGTAGTAGCAGAAGAGACTTTACAATCTATTCAAGTGGTCAAAGCCTTTGCAAATGAGTTACTAGAAGTTTTCCGTTACAGCAAAAAACTGGATGAAGTGGTGATGTATGCGCTGAAGGCGGCTAATGCAAGAGGTGTTTTTGTAGTATTTCTTATTACAGCTGTCTTTGGGGGGATTACATTAGTTATCTGGTTTGGCGCCAGCTTAATAGGGACGGGAGATATCAAGATAGGAGACCTGATTTACTTTGTGATGATTACCCTGTTTATTGGGGGGTCTATTGCAGGTCTTGGAGATCTGTATGGCCAGCTTCAGAGAACCATAGGTGCCTCTGAAAGAATAAGGGATATACTTCGTGAGAAAGAAGAAATCACCCTACCTGAGCGTAGGCCGGCTGCGGTGGAAAGGCTGGAAGGAGATATACAATTTCATGAAGTAGCCTTTAGTTATCCTACCAGGCCAGAGATGACTGTGCTAAGGGATGTCAATGTGGAAATAGCTTCAGGAGAAAAGATAGCCCTGGTAGGGCATAGCGGGGCAGGTAAATCTACCATGTCCAGAATCCTGTTAGGTTTCTACCCCACTATGGCGGGAGAAGTTTTACTGGATGGAAGACCCCTCCATCAAATAGGTCTGGAAACCCTCAGGCGCAATGTGGGAATAGTCCCACAGGAAGTAATCCTTTTTGGGGGAACTATTCGGGAAAACATTGGATATGGAAACCCGGAAGCAGATGAGCGTGCTATCATTTCTGCCGCCCAGATGGCAAATGCCTGGGAATTTATACAGGATTTTCCCGAACAGTTAGATACTGTAGTAGGAGATAGAGGAATAAAACTTTCTGGTGGGCAAAGGCAAAGAGTGGCCATAGCTAGGGCTATTTTGAAGGACCCTTCTATTCTTTTACTGGATGAAGCTACTTCTTCTTTAGATGCCGAATCTGAGCATCTTGTCCAGCAAGCGCTATACGCACTCATGGAAGGAAGAACGACTATCATCATCGCGCATAGGCTATCTACAATCAGAAAGGTAGACCGTATTTATGTTCTGGATAAGGGCCAAATTATAGAGTCTGGTTCTCACCAGGAACTATCCTTAAAGGAAGGGGGGGCATACAAGAAACTTCTGCAACTTCAACTAGAATCCACCTAAACATAAATACGCCGGAGATATACTCCGGCGCAGGTTACACCAGGCCTCTACCCTTACCCGGTGTTTACATTGTGGCATGGCTTTCATCTCAGCATATGAAAAGCCATACCGTTTTTACGGCATAAGAATACCCGAAATTTATTCTATGAATAACGTTACTAACACGTTTTGAAAGGGCTTCAAAAGGCTACAAGTAGCAAGGAAAGCGGAAACAGGCGCTCTCCAGAATGACGGCCTGTATCCACTTTATGTGAAGATAAGGACCGGGTTTGCATTTACAATGACTCCTTTTTGTCATTAATTCAAATGTCTTCTAAAGCAGACGAAAATCCTAGCTACCATTCATAAATGGATTTATATACAGCTTGTAAAGTAGAAATAGTTGAGCCAATGGAAATCTTATTTCATTAAATAAGTATTTAATAATCAATAAGTTAACTGAATGATCTTTCAATTTATCGTAGAAATAGAACATATGTTCTTGTTTTGGGCCCTTTTAGTTTAGGGAAGGTACTAGCAGTAATTAGGAGGCTGCTGCCTCTATGCCAGAGACCCATAAGAAACTAAATTTGGAATCTTAGGGATTTTCTTTAGTTGTTTCCAGCTGAAAGTTTACTGTCAATAGATATATAAAGGGAGTATACCTATGGCTTACATATCTTCCTCCAATAGTGCAATTAAACGCTCAAATTCAGCATCGGTATTTGAGGGAAAATTGGCAAACCGTAACTGTTTACCTTTCATCTTTCCATACCCATTCCCCACTACTACTCCCTGCTGCTTCCATTTATCTACCAGAGAAGGAGCGCCTTCCTTCAGATTTGGGACTATTACTGTGGGAGACTGGAACTTTTTATCAGTAACTGACACGGTTAATAAGGGATGTTTTTCTATCAATGAATAGAGAAGGGTCGCCCTTTCCCGAATAGTCTTTCGGATGTTATCTACTCCTATTTCTAGCATATCCTGAACTACCTTCCCCAGTAGGTAGATCCCCATCATGTTAGGTGTCTCTACGGTTTGATGCTTTACGTATTTTTCTTGTTGGGCCAGGAAGCTATGGTAAGAGCCTATGCTCCTCCCTGTGGCTTTTTTTTCTGCGGCTTTAGCTAAGCAGCTATCATTTAAGATTAACACTCCCAGCCCTGCTGGAAGACCAAAGCATTTCTGTACAGAAAAGTAAGCGGCATCTACTACCTTCCAGTCAGGCTGACCATAAGGAGCTGAAGAAACCATGTCTAGGGTGATCAGCTTAGCAGGATGTGCTTGACGGTAAGCAGCCAGGGACTGCATGGGTAGCATCACCCCTGTGCTGGTTTCATTATGTGTGAAGTTGATCATCTCCGTCTCCGCTTGTATCTCGTTTGGATCTAAAGGAAACCCTTGCCCCCATGGGACTTCATACTTTACTGGTGATACTCCCAGGTCATTAGCTATGGTAAAATATCTTTGAGAGAAAGCCCCATTTACATAGTGAAAAGAGGTATGCTGCACACAGTTTTGGAGTAAGCGCTCCCATATTTCTGTGGCAGAGCTTAAGAAAAAGATAGAGTAATCTGAAGGGATAGTTAATAGTGCTTGTAGGCCGTCTACTGCGAGTTTATGAATATCCATAAAAGTTTGACTTCTATGGGAAATGGAAGGGATTTGGGCCTTGATAGCCTCCGTGATATGATTAGGTACTGTAGGATATAAATGGGCAGGTCCAGGAGTAAAATATATGGTAGCCATAGGTTTTCGGATTCTCTAGGTGTAAGTTTGATACTTGTTAATGTTCCAGGCAGCATGTTTGCTTGTAGCTAATGATAGAAAAGCCTTTCCGGATATGAAACTGCTTATCCTGGCCTCTCGCTTTCCTTATCCTTTAGAAAAGGGCGATAAGCTACGCTTATTTCACCAGATAACATACTTGTCTAACTACCATGAGATTATTTTGTGCTGCCTACATGAAGAAGAGCCAGGCGAGGAAGCCTACCAGAAATTAAGGGAGGTATGTGAGGAGGTTTATGTGTTGAAGATGGGAAAGCTTAGGAGCATTTGGGAAATGGGAAAAGCGGTCTTTTCTGATCTCCCTTTCCAGGTAGCTTATTTTTACAGGAAAAGATTTCTCACCCTTACCCAGGAAGCCATCCAAAAGCACAGCATTACTCATATTTATTGCCAGCTACTTAGGATGGGAGAATATGCACGCGGACTGGAGCTTCCTGTCATCTTGGATTATATGGATGCTTTTTCTCTGGGGATGGAGAGGCGTGCTACTAAGAGTTCTTTTTGGCTAAAGCCTTTGGTTAAGTGGGAAGCTCGAAAACTGAAGACTTATGAAACCAATTTATTTTCAGCTTTTAATAAGCACACTATTATCTCCAAGCAGGATAGGGAGGCTTTGGCCCTTTTGCCTGGCCAAAAGAAGCAAGTCAGCATAGTTCCCAATGGAATAGACCTTGACTTTTTTTCTTTTCAGGAGAAGACAGAAAAACAATACGATCTCGTCTTTGTAGGGAATTTAGGGTATTATCCTAATGAGCAGGCGGCTAGATATTTAGTCAAGAGCTTGTTACCAACCTTAACAAAAGAGCTACCAGAAGCTACTCTTTTACTTGCTGGTGCCAGGCCTTCCTCATCCATTAAACAGTTAAATGAGCTTGCTCAGGTTGAAGTAGCAGGTTGGGTAGAAGACATCAGAACAGCCTATCAGGCAGGGAAGGTATTTGTAGCCCCCCTCTTTACCGGTAGTGGTCAGCAAAATAAAATCCTGGAAGCTATGGCTTTAGGGGTTCCCTGTGTTACTACCTCCATAGTCAATGAAGCTATAGGGGCTTCAGATGGCAAGGAAATTCTCCTGGCTGAAAGCATTTCCTCCTTCATTCTTCAGATCCGAAAACTGCTAGAAAATCCAGCCTACTACCAGCAGGTAGCCATAAATGCAAGAAAGTTTGTAGAAGTTAATTACTCATGGGAGCTATCAGGGAGGCGGCTTCTACAAGCATTTGACTAAAAATTTAGTTAAAACTAAAACTTTAGTTGTTAGCTACCGTAATAGGAGATATGTTTCACTAAATGTAAATGTATTATGAAAAACTTCTTATTAGTAGTAGGCCTTCTTTGTTGTGTATGTACCTGCTGTATAGCGCAGGGAACTTCTGCTGTGAAAGTAGCTAGTATAGAAAAAGAAGCTACCAAGCTTGCCGCCACAAAGGTTAGCTGGCCTGGGACCATGTTCGATTTTGGTCAAGTCAACAAAGGAGAGGAACTGACCCATACTTTTTACTTTGAGAATACGGGCCTCAACAGCCTTACCATTGAAAAGGTTAAGCCCAGTTGTGGATGTACAGCCACGGCCTATTCTACCAAAGCTATTAAGCCAGGTGAAAAAGGCTTTGTAACCATTTCCTACACTGCTAAAAGTGCGGGTGTCTTTACTAAGTCAGTAACTATTTTTTCTAACGCTTTAGAAGGGCAAAAGCAGCTTAGATTTAGGGGAGAGACTACGGAATAAGCTACCTACTTAATATTATTCCTGTAGGGGAGAGGGAATAACCTTCTGCCCTCTTTCTGTTACCAGTTTGTGGTCATCTCAAATAAAGGTTTCCCAACACTAGGGTATACATGCCAAGCTCTTATAGTCAGTGTTAAGAAGGGAGTATCCTGCTTGTACATCTAAAAAATTAGCCTACCTTTTTAGCTCCTACTTTCTTTTCTGTCACAAATTTTCTCTTTCAAACATGCTCTTACCTATATTTGCAGGCTGTTAGTATATAGAAAGCAGCTATGGGTAATCATGATTTTGCTTCTATCGTAGAAGCCATCATTTTCGGAGCTCAGCAGCCTGTCCAGTTGGATTTCATCCAGGAGGTACTGAAGCAATCCTCTATGAGCACTTCTGAGAATGGGGCAGGGGCCTCCGCTACAGAGGAAAATCAACCACCTACTTACACAAAGAAAGACATACAACAGGCAGTCGAGCAGTTGATGATCAAGTATAAGGAAGGAGAATTTGGGTTCGAGTTAAGGGAAGTAGCAGAAGGGTATCAGTTTCTCTCTAAGTCTGCCTATTATCCCTACGTACGAAAGGCTGCCTTAATCAAAAATAAAAAAAGGCTGTCTAAGACAGCACTTGAAACCTTGGCTATCATAGCCTACCGCCAACCCATCACTAAATCAGAAATAGAGTTTATCAGGGGCGTTAACTGTGATTATGCAGTGCAGAAACTCCTGGATAAAAAGCTATTGACCATCATAGGCAGGTCAGATGCTCCCGGTAGGCCTCTTTTATACGGAACCAGTCCCTTTTTCATGGAATACTTTGGCATAAGAGATATGTCAGATTTACCTAAGTTGAAAGAGTTTGAAGCTACAGAGGAGGAGCATTTGGCCTTATTTAGGAAACACCAAGAAGAATTAACCCAAGCAGATGGAGAAAAATCAACCGGAGAGGCGGTCCTCAGGTCGGAAGAAGCCGAGAAACCTCAAGAGTAAGTTTTCACGTCCTACTAGAGGGAGGCGTCCGTTTTCTCCTGATAGCCGGAAAGGGAAACCCCGTAAAGAAGAGCAGACGGAGGAAGAAGAGGTCATAAGGCTGAACCGGTTTATAGCCCATGCAGGTATAGCCTCCAGGCGGGAAGCAGATGAACTTATTAAGGCAGGCCTCATTAAAGTGAACGGGGCAGTAGTTACTACCCTGGGAACCAAAGTGCAGCCAGCAGTAGATAAGGTATTCTTCAGGGACCAGGAAATACAGCCTGAATCTCATATTTACCTTTTATTTAACAAGCCCAAAAATGTCATAAGCACTTCAAAAGACCCCAGAGGAAGAAGAACCATTATCGGAATCATCCAACCCCACATCTCTCAAAGAGTATTTCCAGTAGGTAGGCTGGACAGGAATACCACAGGTCTTATCCTACTGACAAATGATGGTGAGCTCGCTAAAAAACTTACTCATCCCTCTTATAATGTAAGGAAGCTATACCATGTAACCCTGGATAAAGATGTCCCTGAAGATCATTTAATGGAATTACTGAAGGGAGTAGAACTAGAAGATGGGCTAGCCAAAGCAGATAAAATAGATTACGTTACAGGCGCTGCCAACAATGAAATAGGGATAGAGATACACATGGGAAAAAATAGAATAGTAAGGCGGATGTTTGAGCATTTTGGCTACCAGATAATGGGGCTTGACAGAGTGGCTATAGGGCACTTAACTAAGAAGAATTTACCCAGGGGAAGATGGAGAGAATTAAACCGTAAAGAGGTAGATTTTTTAAAGATGATTTGAAAAATAAATAGGCGTTTTTCTATACAATCTGTCAGAAATTAAAGCCAGCCTTTTCCCCCATTTTGAAATAGATTCTAATCTTTCTCAATTCTTACATCCCTTTTTCGAGAAAAATTTTATGGATTTTTAGACTGATTTCGCTCTACTTAGTATATGTAGGGCAGGAGTAATTTACTGAGGAATCATGAATAATTTCTTGACTGAATATTTTTATCATAAAATACCGCTAATGAAAAATCAGTAAGTCAAAATTTATTCACATAAGCTTAAAATTTTTCCTCTTGAAGCGAGCTAATATCCAATCTGTTGGTTTACAGGATATTATTGTGGTTTTTTAGCGCTTCGCACTAAGGGAAGTTTAGAAAATTATTATTTCCTGAATTAAATATGTTTTATCTAACGCCTAGGCAAAATATAGATAGAATAGAAAAGTAGGGAGATGCGTAACGCCAGACAAAAAATCTAAATTCCTTTGCGTTTCCGATTCAAATCTATATTTTTGAAAGGTTAATTTATTGCAACAAGTCACCAAATTAAAAGGTTTTCAGACATGGCTAAAGCACAAAAATCATCGGGTGAGCAAGTGAAAGCTGCCAGCCCATTAAAAGCACTATTTCCAGTGCTTGCAATCGCTGTATGCTTTATTGTAGCATTCGCAGTTTTCTATGGCGTATTCAGTAGCCCTAGTAACTTTGAGGAAGGAGAAATGAAGGCTGAAGCTTATCAAGCTTGGCTGGATAATGGAAAACAGGGGGAAGAACCCGAAAGTCCTACTATGGGACACCCTATTAATTTCTTCGGAACTATTTACAAGGGTGGATTTGTAATCCCTATCGGTCTAGGACTAATGTTGACCATGTTCACTTTTACTATTGAGCGTGCCATTACTATTTTCCGTGCCACCGGAAAAGGAAATATTGACGTATTTGTGAAAAAGGTACGTCGCATGCTAGCTAATGGCGAGATAGATAATGCCGCCAAAGCATGTGATGCCCAGCAGGGATCAGTAGGAAATGTAATTAAAGCAGGTCTCCGTAAATACCGTGAAATGGCAGATGCCACTGGTATTGAAAAGGAACAAAAGAAAACAGCTATCCAGGCTGAATTGGAAGAGGCTACTATGTTAGAGCTTCCTATGCTGGAAAGAAACTTACCTATCCTGGCTACTACTGCTTCTCTCGGAACACTGGTAGGTTTGATTGGTACAGTAATCGGTATGATTAAGGCCTTCCTAGCCCTGGGGGCTGGAGGAGCTCCTAATGCTGCTGAACTTTCTGTAGGTATTTCAGAGGCCTTGGTAAATACGGCTATAGGTATTACCACTTCAGCTTTATCTATCTTATTCTACAACTTCTTCACTACGAAGATAGATGGTATGACTTATGCCATGGATGAGGCAGGATATAGCATAGTGCAGACTTTTGATGTGAGAAATTAACATAATGGCCAGGAACCCTTGGGGTTTCTGGCTTCCTTTTGTTTTTCTCAATCATTAAAAATCAATACTTATGGCACATAAACCTAAGAGAGGAGCACCTACTATCGACATGACTGCTATGGTAGACGTAGCATTCCTGCTTCTGACCTTCTTTATCCTTACTACTACTAAGTTTAGGGAAGACCAATCCGCAGAAGTAGATACTCCCTCCTCTGTTTCCTCCCTCACCCCTCCAGACAAGGGGTTGATGACTATCTCTGTAGATAACGAGGGTCGTATTTTTGCTGGATTCTCAGATATCAGCACGAGAGAGTCTGCTATCCAAAGAATGATCAGTGATGAGTTTATAACAGGAGAGGTTTCAGAGGAAGGCTATAAGCACTTTATTTCTCTGGAAGATTTCGGTGTTACCCTTGATAAAGGAGAATTCGTAAACTGGCTTAATACGCCTAAATCTGAGCGGGAAGAGTACATACAAGAAGGGATGACAGCGGTAGCGAGAGATACACTTACCGGCGCAGGAAATGACCTTAAGTTATGGATAAGAGCCGGCCGTCTAGCAGATCAGCGTATGCGTTTTGCTATCAAAGGAGACGTAGATGCTTCCTATGAAGAGATAGGAGACGTAATCTCTACCTTACAGGACTGGAATATTAATCAGTTCAGTCTGATCACAGAACTGGAAGAAGGACCTTCAGCCGTGGAGGTTGAAGAATAACCAGTATACATTTACTGAAGTAAATTTGAGTATTTTCTCATCTTCAAAAAGAAATAAACATGGCTGATGTAGATTCAAGTCAAGGAGGAGGAAGGGGTAAAAAAGGTGGTCCTAAGACCAAAAAGAAGTCTACCAAGATTGATATGACAGCAATGGTAGACGTAGCCTTTTTACTACTAACTTTCTTCGTACTCACAGCTACCATGAGTAATAATGGGGTAATGGAGTTAACTATGCCACCTAAGGCTAAGGATGACATCCAGGAAGAAGACCTCAGAGTAGATATCCTGGAAGATAAAATTATGACGATAGTACTAGAAGAGGATGATAAAGTTTCTTATTACGTAGGAATCACAAATCCTGAAGTGCTAACCACTAATTATTCTCAGGATGGTATTCGTAAGGTACTCGTGGGCCACCTCACTTTTGGACCTAGAATTAATGGACAACCAAGATGTGAAACTGGTAAAGGCGCCAGAGTAGTTAAAAACTGTTGGGACCCTATCTTTGTTATTAAGCCTAAGAAGAGTTCCCGTTACAAGAATCTGGTAGATCTCCTGGATGAACTGGCCATCACAGAGGCCCCTAAGTACGCTATTGATAAGTTTACAGTAGAAGATAGCTTACTGTTGATAGGAGAACTAGAAGCTGTAGAAGAAGAATAATTCTGAGCAGCATTACCGATCTTTCAGAAAAATTGGGTACTTTCTATGGAAAATAGGGAAAATCCTAATCTGTATAGAGAACACCCTGATGATAGATCAGAACGTTAAAAACGATTTCGCAAAATAATATTCAAACAGCATTTCGTATGTCCCAAGTTATCAAAGCAGATCTGGATGAAATGGTATTTGAGGATCGTGAAAGGCGATACGGAGCATTCTTTCTAAGGAAGAATTATCCCAGGCACCTTACGATCGCAACTGCCGCAGTATTCCTTGTCTTTTTGCTGTTTAGTGGAGGGCCTTATATTCTGAAAGCACTTTTTGGTGCCCAGGAAGAAGAGTCTAACAGAACCATGGTAGTAAAAATGTCCATGGAAGATCTGCCACCCCCACCAGCAATGGATGAGGAAAAGCCACCACCACCACCGCCACCTAAGGTACCACCACCACAGGTGAAAACGGTTGCCTTCAAAATTCCTGAGCCTACCCCAGAAGAAGAACTGGAGGAGGAAGAGGAAACTATTGCCGAAGTAGAAGAACTAAAGGAAGCCCCCAATATTGGTCTTGAAGATAAAGAAGGGGATGATGTAGGGTTCTTTGACGGTGAGATTGAAGGAGAAGGGGATGTGCCTGAAGTAATTGTAGAGCAGGAGCCAGATATTAATGCATTTATCTTTGCAGAGGAAGAACCACAGCCAGTGAATATGGCTGAAGTTCAAAAAGCCATAGGGTATCCTCAAATTGCAAGAGATGCAGGAATAGAAGGTAGTGTGGTTCTACGTGTACTCGTGGATGAAAAAGGTAAGTACAACAAGCATAAAGTACTTAACCAAGTACACCCTATATTGGCAAAAGCAGTAGAAAGTAAAATTAGACTACTCAAGTTCACACCTGCTATACAAGGTGGAAAGCCTATCAAGTTCTGGGTAAATATCCCATTCAACTTTAAGCTTCTGAACTAATATAGTTTAAGATACAAGATAAGGCGGCTGATCCTCTGGGTCAGCTGCTTCCGCTTTATAGCTATTGGATCATGACTTAGTGTCTCTAGAAAAGGACTTCTCCATCTAGGAGGTAGGTGTATAGGCTATGGGGAGCATACGGCAGCTGAAGCAGCCGGTCCATTTAGTTTCGGGAAGTGTGGTATTTATTAACCTACTGGCTCCTTAGCCCTATGCTAAACAGCGCTTCCATTAGATAGCCTCTGTTTAGCCGTATTTTATGTAGAGATTCAGATACCCAGTATGAAGGGGATTCTTTTCTCTAATGGTGTTTATAGATAGGTACTTGAATAGAAAGGAAATGAAGGCCTATATCCCTAACTGGTATAGTTTACCTTCCTTTAGGCTCACCATTACTGCTTCCGCGGATATGTTCAGCTTTTGGCAGGTATCCATAGCTTTCTGGGCAGCATCGGGATCTTCATGAAAGCGGTATACTAAGGCTACCTCTTCCTGTCCGCTTCCTTTGACCACAGGTAGGTAGTGCGGGATATCCTTACCTGAATGTAGGTACTGATAAATCATAGCCTTGGCTTTTTCTTCTGTAGGCACCCAATCTGTAACTAATAAGTATAGATTCTCAGGCTTGGCAGTCATTACAGAAGGGCTTTCAATTATTCTTTTGACTACTTGCTGGAAAGGAAAGTCTTTATGTTTGGCTAGATAGGAATTGATTCCGCTGATGTCCCCTGCATATGGATAGAAATCAGTATGGATTTTACCTACTAGGAGACTTGTGTTTCCCTGATCTTCCACCATATGAATATCTGTGATGGTCTCAAGTGCAGTCCGATAATCTTCCTCTATAAGAGATGAAAAGCTCTCTCCATCTTCTGATTGGTGAAGATCGTAGCCTATCTGTACCATGGCCATAAAAGGCTCCATATTCATATAAGGATATTCTCCATTGTAGGAAATGGTTCGTCTATCCTGAAAGGATTCATAGAGCTGAAGACCTGAAGTAGCTTTTAGCCTGAGGTTAGCACGCATTATGGAGGCCGGGCCCAGGCCTGCATACATCCCTTCTCCTACTATCATCCCTATTCCTAGTCGGGTTAATTCCTCATCAAACTTATCCATCTGGTCATACCAATACTCCTCATTCATATTCGCTATGAAGGGATCAATAGCAGGAATGATGGCCTTATCTCGTTCATTCATGAGTAGGAGAATATCTTGGTCTCCTTCCAGAGAAGATTCATCAGTTAGTTTCCCGGCATAGTCTGCTACCAGGGTCAGTGTGGAGTCATCACTTTCTATTAACTGATAGAGTAGGGGATAATTCTCAGAGAAGGTAGCTGTAGGATTAGCCTTCATGGCTAAGGTAGACGACTCATAATAAGGAGTCGTATCTACTTTGCCTTCTAGGACAGTAGTAGGAGTTTCTCCTGAAGTAGCATTTGTATCAGCAGGAGGGTTATGAGTGTTAGTACAGGAGAATAGGAAGATGGCAACCCCTAAATGAATTGAAAGCAGCTTATCCATATGCTTATCGTTAGGTTCCTTCCTGCTAGTTGGGCTTTCTAAAGGTTGATTAGCTGGCAGCGCGGAAGTCTATCAGATTTGCTTCTGATAATTTCTCATTGGCCATATCCAGGGTCAGGTGGTAATGGTCTCTTCCCTCATCAGGCATCTCAAACATGATGTCCAGCATAATAGCCTCCATAATAGACCGTAACCCTCTGGCGCCCAGCTTTAGCTCATCTGCCCTATTTACGACAACATCCAGTACCTGATCATCAAAGCTGATAGTTTTATTTTCCAGCTCAAACATACGCTTATACTGTTTGATGATGGAGTTACGAGGTTCAGTGAGAATTCTCCTTAGCGCCTCGGAATCAAGTGGGTTTAAGTAAGTAAGAACAGGTAGACGACCAATAATTTCAGGGATAAGCCCGAAGGAGCGTAAATCTGCAGGTTGGATAAATCTGTAGAGATTAGTCTTATCATCTATAGCCACCCGGTTATCTCCTTTAGTGCCAAACCCGATCTGCTTGACGGATAGTCTTTGAGAAATAATTCTGTCTATTCCTTCGAAGGCTCCTCCACAAATAAATAGGATATTGGTAGTATCTATCTGTACCAGGCTTTGTTCGGGATGTTTTCTTCCTCCCTTAGGTGGGACGTTAGCAGTAGATCCCTCTAGGAGTTTCAGGAGTGCTTGTTGTACCCCTTCCCCACTCACATCACGTGTAATGGAGGGATTATCAGACTTACGGGAAATCTTATCTAGTTCATCAATGTAGATGATACCTCTTTCTGCTGCTTCTACATCATAGTCTGCCTCCTGAAGCAGCCTGACTAACACACTTTCAACATCTTCTCCCACGTAACCAGCTTCAGTCAATACAGTAGCGTCTGCAATGCAGAAAGGAACATTCAGCATTTTAGCTATGGAACGGGCCATAAGGGTTTTTCCTGTCCCCGTCTGCCCTACCATGAGGATATTACTCTTTTCTAATTCTACCTCAGTGGGATCTTTCCGCTCAACATTCATAATCCGCTTATAGTGATTATAAACGGCAACAGCCAGGACTTTTTTAGCTTCGTCCTGGCCTATTACATATTGATTAAGGTGCTCTACTATCTCTCTGGGCTTAGGTACCCTGGTAATCCTAGTAACAGGTTTCTCCTTAAATTCTTCCTCAATGATTGTACTTGCATGGGCCACACAGTTTTCACATATATGTGCCCCTCCGTACCCTGCTAAAAGGATCTGGACCTCCCGTTTGGAACGACCACAAAAAGAGCAGCTCTCATTTCTCATATTGTCGACTAATTAATTGTCATCTTTAGGCTCTTTTTTGCCTAAAACTTCATCAACGAGTCCGTATTCCTTAGCCTCTTCTGCTATCAGCCACTTATCGCGGTCAGAGTCCTCCCATATTTTCTCATAGGTTTGGCCGGTATGTGTGGCGATAATGCGGTATAATTCGTCCTTGATTTTCTGAATCTCTGTGTGCATGATTTCAATGTCAGAAGCCATTCCACCTGCTCCCCCTATGGGTTGGTGTATCATGACCCTGGCATGTGGGAGCGCAGATCGCTTTCCTTTTGCCCCAGCACAAAGTAAAACAGCGCCCATGGAAGCAGCTAACCCTGTACAAATGGTAGCTACGTCAGGGGTAATAAGTTGCATGGTATCATATATCCCCAGTCCTGCATACACACCTCCTCCAGGTGAGTTTAGGTAAATACTCACATCTTTCTTCGCGTCCACTGATTGTAGGAAGAGTAACTGGGCATTCACAATGTTAGCTACCTGATCATTTACACCTGTTCCCAGAAAGATAATCCTATCCATCATCAGACGTGAAAACACATCCATGGCTATGACATTTAGTTGTCTTTCTTCAATGATATTAGGCGTAAGACCGGTAATCCCAGGATGGCGAAGGAGCTGGTGATTGGAATAACTAATGTAGTCATGCATGGTCGTACTACTGATACCTTGATGACCTACTGCATAACGCTCGAATTCCTTTGGATTCATATATTGGTTCTCCATCTTATAGAAGCATTAAAATTAGGTATAATTATGCGTAACAAAAAACGGCCTTCCCATTAGATCCGTTTTTTCTTTATACTGACACTTTGGCGTTAGATTTCGTGACACTGTAGTCTAATGATCTGAAAGAGATTTAATATCTTGGACTAGTAACAGCTAAGCGCCTTCAAAAGGGCAATTCATTATCTATGGCGAGAAAGATTAGAACGTGGAATCCACTTTTATTGCTCTACATTTTCTCCATTTTTTCTCATCCAGTAATGGGTCAGCAACTATTTTCAGATACGCCTTATCTATCTGATAAGCTGATAGTTAAATTCCTTCCTGGGTCAGTTTCTTCCAACCAGTCTACCCTCACCTATGCTCGTTCTCTACGGAACGTGCTCTCTCAAGCAGGGGCGATAGCGCTAAGCCCAACTTTCCCTTCCTTAAGGAGAACAAACCTACAAAGTAGGGAAGCAGAAAACACACCAAATTTACGTGATATATACACCCTCACATTAGCTAAAGGATCTAAAGTACCAGAGGCGATACAGGTGTTAACCCAAGATAAAAACGTCCTCTATGCTGAACCCTGGTACCAATACAAACTCTTTTACCAACCTAATGATCTACTAGCTGATTCAACGGCCTTCTCTCAAAATCAACAATGGTATTTAGATAATATCTGGGCGAGAGAAGCTTGGGATTTACAGCGAAATGATACCTCTGTTTTAATAGCTTACATAGACGCCGGATTTAGCTTTTTACACCCAGACCTACAGGATAACCTGGCATTTAATGTAGCAGATCCTGTAGATGGGATAGATAATGATGCTGACGGCTATGTAGATAATTATAGAGGCTGGGACTTTGGGGGAGCTATCAGAGATGGAACAGGAGATAATGATCCTTCTTATGATCCTGCCTTAGCCGGCCAAAACCACGGAATAGCAGTAGCTGGCTTAAGTAGTGCTACGGCTGATAACGTAGAAGGAATAGCAGGAGTCTCTTTCAATGCAAGATACTTACCCATCAAAGGCGCTAGTGATAGTAGTCCTAATTTTATTACCTATGGCTATCAAGGGATAGCCTATGCAGCAGATCAAGGAGCAGATATAATTAACTGCTCCTGGGGGGGAACTACTAGCAGTCAGTTTGGACAGGATGTAATCAGATACGCAGTCAGTAAGGGCGCCGCTGTAGTAGCCGCCTGTGGGAATAGTGGCGTGCAGGATAAGTTTTATCCGGCAGCTTATCCAGAAGTCATTTCTGTAGCTAACTCCGGACCTACGGATGAACTTTTACAGGGGATACCTGGTGGATCTACCTATGATTATTCTGTAGATGTTAGCGCTCCAGGAACTTTCCTGGTAGGGCCTGTAAATGATGGTGGTTATAATGGAAATACCGGTACGTCTTTCTCAGCTCCTATTGTTTCTGGCGCAGTAGCCCTGGTCAAAGGATACTTCCCTCAGTATACAGGCTTCCAGGCGGCACAAAGAATCAGGGTGACCGCAGATCCGCATGAACAACTACAACCAGCTTCTTACCGTGGGAAAGTAGGGTCAGGGCGAATAAATATTTACAGGGGGTTGACCGACCCTTTAAAACCTTCTATCAGGCTTACGAGTTGGGAGGCCCTTTCTTCCGAAAGTTCTCGTGTCTTAGGTGGGGGGGATACAGTTTACCTGGAGGCTCTTTGGAAGAATCACCTGGATGAAGGGGATAACCTACGCATCCAACTATCAGAGGCTTCTGATCAGCTTATTTCTTCCTGGATATCTGATAGGGTAGAGGTAGGCAAAATATTTTCTCAAGATATCATTCGCACCAGCGGCAATGAAGTTTCTTTTGTATTGAATGACAGCTTAAGAGAGAATCAATATCTTATTCTCAAGCTTTCTTACCAGGACCCATCCACAGGATACAATGACACAGAATACATTGAAATACTGGTAAATCCACCTTACGTGCAGGTGAATGCACCTAAATTAGAGACCCTCCTAAGCTCAGATGCTAATTGGGGCTTTTATGAAAGCGGGGAAAGCCTGGAAGGGGAAGGGTTCATTTTCAATAAGCAAGAGAATACCTTAGCTGAAGGGGGGTTCTTAATAGGAAATAGCCCCTTAACCCTGGCTGATAATATAAGGAATAACGGAGGTAGGGATAGGGACTTTAGGGTAGTCCTTCCCATTCTTGAAAGGAATAAAGAGAATATTAGCAGCTTTCAGGCTAGCAGTAGCTTCAATGATAGCCTTGGAAGTACGCCTATGGGGATTGAGATTACCCAGCGCGTGTTTACTTTTCCTGACGTGCCTGCCGGCATCTTGCTGGCATATGAAGTTTTGAATACCCAGGAGGAAGAGTTGGTAGATATATACACGGGTCTTTTTGCTGACTGGGACGTTTCTCCAGCTTTTGCCCAAAATACAGCAGTAATAGACCCAGAAAGAAAACTTGCCTATACCCATTACCCTCAAAATGAATTATACCCCTATGTGGGAATGATTCTTCTTTCTGATGAAGAATTCCATGCTTTCAATGCCCCCATAGGAGAAGGATTTAACTTTGCTAAGAGTGAAAAATTTCATGCACTTTCTGCTGATGTAGCTGACTATCCCACTGAGCTAACAGAGAAGGATGTATCCCAGTTTATTTCGGCTGGGCCTATCAGGATAGCTGCTTCCAAGGATACCACACTTTACTTTGGGTTGATTGCAGGCCAAAGCCTGGGGGAACTCCTAACAGAGGCCGAGTCTTTAGCCCAGCGCTATGCGTGCTACTTTACACAGGAAGGATTTCCTGCTAATTTCAGCTTTACTCCATCCTTACCAAGGGTAGGGGATACATTGCGACTTACAGATAATAATGATCGATTCTCAGAGAGGAAGTGGTATGTAAATGGTGAAGAGGTAGGACAGACAAAATCTGTAACCTTTCCTATATCTACAGTGGGTACCTATAGAGTGAAACTGGTCAGTAGTGAGGGAAACTGCCAATTTACGGATGAGCGAGCTATTACGGCTACCCTATCCACTTCCCTTAGCCCGGATCTTAGTGAGGGAGTAGAGGTGTATCCTAATCCTGTTAAGGAAATTCTTACAATAGAAAATGTGGATAGAGGAAGCAGATATACCCTACTGTCCTTTATGGGGATGCAGCTGCGAGAAGGCTCTCTGGCCCAAGGGGAAAATCAGCTAGATGTTGCGGATTTACCAGCAGGCGTATATGTACTACTTATTGACACAGGGATAGGGCAGAAAAGCCTTAGGATCATCAAATATTAGGCAGGTAACTTAAGCTCACGGTAATAGGCTATCACATCATCAAGAATGGTATCCAGGTCATATTCTAAGCTAAAATCCAACGTTTCTTTTAGCTTACTGATGTCAGCGGTCCTACGGTTCATATCCTCAAAGCCTTTCCCATAGGCGTCCTCATAGGGAATATATTTCAGAGGAGAATCACTTCCTGTTTTCGCTATAATCTTTTTAGCCAGGTCAGTCATACTAATCTCTATAGGGTTCCCTACATTAAATTCTTCTCCTACTCCTTTCCCGCTAAACATCAGCTCAGTAATGGCCCTGATGGCATCATTGACATGCATAAAGCTCCTTTTCTGCTCACCGGTCCCAAAAATTAATACTTCTTCATTATCTAGTGCTCTTTTTACAAAGTTGGGGATGACCATACCATAGTTGAACAGTTGTTTGGGCCCAACAGTATTGAAAAATCTGGCAATGACTACCTCCGTTTGGAACTCTTTGTAATAGGCAAAGGCCAGAAATTCATCCATAGCCTTGGTATTTGCATAGGCCCATCTGTGGTTACGGGTGCTTCCCTCTACTCGGTAAGACTTTTCGGATAGTTTTGCCTCATGGGTAGGGTCCAGAAAATCCAGGCTTTTCCCATAAATCTCGGAGGTAGAAGCTACTAGAATACGCTTTTTATATGCCTCTGTTAGGGCTAGCATATTATCTATTCCCCTCACATTATCCAGGATGGTGTGTACGGGATGCTCCATAATGTACTTCACACCTACAGGAGCTGCCAGGTGGTAGCAATGTTCACACCACTGCATCAAGGGTTCTACTACATCTTTCTGCGTAACATCACCTTTTATAAACTCAAAGGAAGGATGGTCCATGAAAGGAGCCATATGCTCCATTCTTCCTGTAGAGAGATTATCCAGGCACTTTATCTTATGGCCTTTTTTAAGAAGGAATGATACGAGGGTAGACCCTATAAATCCTGCACCTCCAGTAACGAAAATATTCATTCAATTGGGAATTTAGGACTCAATAAAGAAAAAAAAAGCCCGAAGCTCAACCTGTAATTTTTGGAAAAGCAAACATTCAGTTTGTGCTTACCTTTACAACTACAAGTTCAGTTTCGGGTTTGGAAACGGATCAGAAAATTTATTCTTCTCCTTCAGCTAATAAAACCTTACGGCTAAGTCTGAATTTTCCGGTCTTCTTGTCTACTCCTATCAGTTGGATTTTAATCTTATCTCCCACTTTTAGGATTTCTTCTACATTATTCAGTCTTCTGTTAGTGATTTCTGAAATATGGAGTAAGCCCTCTTTGCCTGGTAAGAACTCTACAAAAGCTCCATACGGCATGATGCTTTTCACTTTTGCATCATATATTTCTCCTTCTACTGGCATGGTGATTAAAGCTCGTATCTGTCTTACGGCTTCTTCTATACCCTTAGAATCAGAGGAGGTAATAGTGGCCTTCCCCACATTATTCTGTCCTTCTTCCAGCACAATGGTGGTCTGGGAAGTTTTCTGAATTTCCTGAATCACTTTTCCACCGGGGCCTATGATATTTCCGAAGAATTCATGTGGAACAGTCATAGTGAAGAACCTAGGCGCATAAGGAGAAAGATTAGAACTAGGCTCTGACTGCGTCTTCATCATCTCTTCCAAAATATACATTCTCCCCTCTTTTGACTGCTCTAGTGCTTTAGCTATGATCTCGTAAGACAGGCCTCTTACTTTAATATCCATTTGACAGGCAGTCAGCCCTTCTGTAGTTCCAGTTACCTTGAAGTCCATGTCTCCTAAGGCATCCTCATCTCCCAGTATGTCAGAAAGAACTGCGAAGTTACCTTCATCATCTGTGATCAATCCCATGGCTATACCTGATACAGGCCGGGTGATCTTTATCCCAGCATCCATGAGCCCTAAGGTACCTCCACAAACAGAAGCCATGGAACTTGAACCATTAGATTCCAATATGTGAGAAACTATACGGATGGTGTAAGGAGTATCTTCTGGGATCATCCCTTTCAACGCTCTCTCTGCCAGGTTACCATGACCTATCTCTCTTCTTCCCGGACCTCTGTTAGGCCTTACTTCTCCTGTAGAAAAACCCGGGAAATTATAGTGAAGGATAAACTTCTTAGATCCGGAGAAGGTAGCTGTATCTATGGTTTGCTGATCTAGCTTAGTTCCTAAAGTAACAGTACAAAGAGACTGAGTTTCTCCTCTAGTGAATACGGCTGAACCGTGTACTCTGGGGAGGTAAGAAACTTCACATGAGATAGGCCTTACCTGATCAAGAGACCTTCCGTCAAGCCTTAGCTTTTCACTTAGGACTATCCCTCGTACTACGTTTTTTTGTATACTTTTGAAGTATTCCGCAAATCTTGCATCGAAATACTCATCTTCTTCAGCGTACTTTTCAGAAAGCTTTTCTTTTGCTTCTTCTTTGATTTCTCTGATAGTCTTACTCCTCACCTGCTTTTCTGAGGCAGAACGTGTTAGCTCAGCAATTCTATCAGCAATCAACTCCTTCAATTCATCATACATTTCCTGCTTAGTTTCCAGGAACTCATAATCACGCGTTTCCTTACCAGCAGCTTCCTTCAGTTCTAGTTGAAGATTATTGAGAATCTTAATGTGCTCATGGGCAAACTTGAGGGCTTCTAACATGACATCTTCTCCCACCTCTTTCATTTCTCCTTCCACCATGTTAATAGAATCATTAGTAGCTGCTACTAATAAGTCTACATCACATTCTGCCATGTCCTGGAAGGTGGGATTGAAGACAAATTCTCCATTTTTCCTAGCTACCCTACCTTCTGTAACAGGATCAGGAAAGGGGATATCTGAAATGCTTAAGGCTGCTGATACCGCGAGGCAGGCTAGTGCATCAGGTTGTTCAGTGCTATCTGTAGAGATCATCTGAACCATCACCTGAGTATCTGCATGATAGTTACTAGGAAAAAGGGGTCTGATAGCTCTGTCAATAAGTCTGGAGGTAAGAACCTCTCCTTCAGTCATTTTTCCTTCTCTCTTGAAGAATCCTCCAGGAAACTTACCTGCGGCAGCAAATTTTTCGAGGTAGTCTACGGAAAGGGGGAGGAAATCAGTTTCGAGGTTGATATCTTTTCTGGCTACTACAGTGGCCAGAAGCATAGTTTCACCACATTTCACTACTACGGCGCCGTCAGCTTGTTTGGCAAGTAGTCCTGTTTCAAGGGTAATCTCCCTCCCGTCAGGAAGGGTGGTAGATTTACGTACTACGTTCATGTTTGAAATCTTCGTCTAAGATATGTTTCGTCTGTTCAGCTAAATGTTCTGTTGAGGGCCGCTTGAGGGGAGTATAAAAAAATTTGGGAATTACTTCCTAATTCCCAAATCCTTGAGGACAGCTCTGTATCTCTCTATATCATTTCTTTTCAGGTAATCCAGCATTCTTCTTCTTCTACCAACCATTCTCTGAAGTCCCATTTGGGTGGATTTATCTTTACGGTTCTTCTTCAGGTGTTCAGTTAAATGATTGATACGAAATGTCAGCAAAGCGATTTGAGACTCGGGAGAACCGGTATCTTTCTCGCTCTTTTGATGGCCATGTTTTTTAAAAATCTCCTCTTTTAACTCCTTGTATAAATACATGAATTCGGCTATTTTCTATATATTGGATATTAACGTGCAAATATAGATAATTCTCTACCGGAAGCAAAAAAAGATATTGATTAACAGGGAATTCACATGCAGTCTCACCGTATTCCCATAAGCAGGAATAATAAAGAGGTGGTATTAGAAAGGGTACTTAAAGGGTGTCTATGGAGGCGTTAAATAACTTTGAATGTGTTTAGCAGAAAATTTAACCACGAATCCACTAATTTTCACGAACAAAATCTACCAATCACTAGATATAATTCGTACTCATTGGTGCATTCGTGGCCTTCAATACTATGGATCAGGGGAATACATATATCCAAGAAGCCTCAAGTTCCAATTATCAATCCACATCCTTAGTTTCTTCCGGCAATCACTCCCCCATCAGTATCCCAAATAGCGCCTGTAATCCATGAGGCTTTATCTGACAAGAGGAAAAGAATGCTGTTAGCCACATCATCAGGTGTTCCGTTTCTCCCTATAGGATGAAAGCCGTGGAAATCTTGAAGGGCTTCATGTGCTTCACTTTCTCCTCCGAACACGCCATGATATACAGGTGTATTCACTACCGCAGGAGAAACTGCATTCACACGGATATGATGGTCTGCCAGTTCCATGGCCAAGTGCTGCGTCAGGGAGTGTAATCCTGCCTTCTGCATGGAGTAAGCAGATGAAGGCGTGGCCTTTACTGCCTGCTTAGCCCACATAGAGCCTACGTTCACAATAGAACCTCCTCCTGACTCCTTCATCTTTTGGGCTACTGCCTGGGTAATAAAGAAAAATCCTCTGTTCAGGTCCAGGTAAGAATCATAATCCGCAACGGTGTGATCCAGAAAAGGCTTGGGACCAAAGATGCCGGAGGCATTTACCAGGAAGTCAATGGAATCCAGCTTCTTTAGCTCTCCAATAAGCTGGTCCACCTCTGCTCTATTGGTGATGTCTACTTTGTGCTTAACCAAGCCGTTCTGGTCTTCTACCTTGTGTGGGCTACGTCCTACTATGTGGACCTCTACTCCTTCAGACAGTAATTGGCTGGTAGTTGCTTTGCCTATTCCGCTGGTTCCGCCTATGATGAGGGCTCTCTTGTTTGAAAATGAGTACATATTTAAAAATTGAGTGTGAATATATATGAAAATAAAGACAGACAGGTCTGTCTTTATTACAGTAAAAAATTTTTATGCTTTGGCTAGTAGTAATCCCAACATCTCTATCCCATTTTCTATGGGCCAAATGTTTTGGTGGAGATAACTCTCTGACACTGCTCCTTCATAAATCATGTAAACAAATTGGGCTAGCTTCTCTGCTTCAACATCTGACTTTTCTGCCAGATTCTCCTTCACCAGCTCCTTGATATAGCTAAGAAGCTTCTTCTTTTGAAGCTGGATCTCAGCCCAGATCTTCTCATTCTTTATGGGCACTTCGGCTACTGTACGTATGCACCAGCAACCGTGGAAATCCTTATGATGAAAAAAAGGGACCAGAAACTCTACTACCGCCTGAATTCGGGCTTCTCCTTCAGGTTTCCCTTTTACAAAGGCAGCCAACTCCTGTAAAAAAGTGGCATTCTTGGTTTGTAGATAAGCGACACATATATCCTCCTTGCCACTAAAGTGATTATACAAAGTGGCTTTAGCTATTCCAGCTTCCGCAATGATCTGATTGATCCCGGTCAGGTTATACCCGTTCCTGTAAAACAGGTCTGATGCTGTAAGGATGATATGATCCCTTATTTCACTGTGCTTCACGACACAAATTAAGGAATAAATTACAAGACAGACAAGTCTGTCTTTATTTGCTGTATACGGGATAACTCCGTTAAGTTATTCTGAGGACTATTTCCTTGTGAGAATTAACAAATGTCAAATCTGATTGAGTAGGAGCTTTTATTTTGTATGACTCCCTTCAGGGTCATTTTCATATCCTGATGAAATCAATAATAGTGAAATCTCTTAGAGATTACTGAATTAGAACCTTGAAGAGCTTCCATTATTTAGGTTTAAAGTTATTCTATACAAACAGATCCAGAGGGGATCATACCTAAAGGAATAGGGTTTTCAATTCTATCACTTACTCCTTTCGGATGAAGTATACCTGGGCTATTTTCCCGTCTTTGATTTTGTAGATGGCTATAGCTTCCAGCAACTCCAGTCCTGGGATGCCAGTCACTTTTTCCTGGTCTATGACGGTATTTCCTAATACAATTCTGTTCACCAGCTCGCAATGTAGGTTTGGAGAATTTTGGAACATATTGGCATAGCCTGGACGAATGTTTTCCTTTCCTTTCCCAGTTAACTGATTAGGGAAATTATAAATCTCAAGGCTATCACTGTATGGCTCCATAAAAGCGTCTATGTCTCTTGCATTGTAAGCATCTAACTGCTGCTGGGCAAGCTGCTCAGGTGTGGGAGTTTCTGATTGAGCTTTAGCTAGAGTAATAAATAAGAATAAAAGAATCAGCAATAGACTATTTCTTAGGGGAAGCATGGGTTATGGTTTAGTATTTACTTTTTAAGAAGTATGGGCAGAAAAAATAATGGTGAATTTACTTATCATTAAAGAGCATCTATTTCTTCATATTTCCAGGGAAATCAGATGCTTAGCCAATGGCTGTAATTATGGCTTTCTTAGATAGGATCGGATACATGTCTATGAGATCATTTTCTGAGAAGCCATCTGAAAGCTTTTGCAGAATTAATTCTACCATAAGCCTAGTTCCTTTAATTACGGGCTTACCTAACATTATCTCAGGATCAGCTTCTATATATTCTGAATAGTCCATGTCGATACCCAATAAAATCTAAAAGTAGAAAAAACTTCTATTTTCTATCCTACGCTTTGTCAGGTCATTCCTCACTCAGGTCCACTATCTGACTTGCCTTAAAGATTGCTGACCATTTTATAATAAAGGCTTCTTCAAGCTCAATCTCTTTGATAGCCACAAAATTAGAATAGGTGGAGGTATTACCTATCCTTATGAACCACAACTGAGATTCATTGTGCTTAAATTCGTCAAAATATTCATTCTCTATTTTGAATAGAATCCAGGGAAACTCATCTTCTTCGTTTCTCTCTAATAAAGTCAACTTAGCATTTTCATTGTATTCTGTGGCGGATTGATGATATGCTGCTTGAAGTTGATCCAAAGAAGCTTCTGTGATTCCCTTCAATGACATCATAAATCCCAGTATTGTCCAATCCTCAGCTGTTTCATTTCCCGGAATTAGCTCAAGCAGGTGGTTTTGCTGGTTTTCTTGGTTGTTGAGAACCTTCCATTGATATTCCTCAGGCCAGTGAATCATTAAGCTCTCTTGGCTTTTCAGGCTGAGGGTAGCACCTAGTCCTAGTAAGAGCAAAATAGTAGATAAAAATTTCATCATACTATAATTTTTGATGTTTACGCCATCAACTTCTCCAATATCTCTGAAGCGGCTTCCGGAATAACCGTACCGGGTCCAAAGATCCCTTCCACCCCGGCTTCATACAGGAAC
>JBCCLI010000005.1:0-44601 GCA_039026975.1 Bacteroidota bacterium
CTCCCCTACTATCATCCTCTGTCTATTTCCTTCATTTGTGCCTTTCTGAAAACCCAGGTAAGTTTCCAAGAAGCTAATAGTAGCGTCAGCATCTGCTATGCTCATTGTGACGGAGTGAATACCTCTAATCGCATAGGCCTCTGGGATTTCCTCTGTCATCCAGGGCGCTCTATCATCTTTACTCTCCACTAACTCTATGATCAATCCAGAGGGGTCTATCATTTCCAGCATACTTTCCCCTAGGCGGATACTTTTGGGGGCCTTCACCCCAGCTTTACCCAATCTCTCTTCCCAGAAAGCTATACTACCTTCATGAATAGAAAAGGTAGTTCGTTGAACCTGTCCGCTGCCAGCTATCCCCTCTCTTACCCCTTGCCCTTTATAAGGAAAGGTAGTCATGATAGTTCCTGGATAGCCTATCTCCGTACCGTAGTAAAAGTGGAATACTTTTCTATTATCAAAATTCACTGTCTGCTTGAGGAGCCTGAGGCCTAATATGCCTACATAAAAGTCAAGGTCTTCCTGTGCATCATTCACGGTAGCCGTTACATGATGCAAATGTTGAATAATTTGCTGCATGAGTTTCGTACTTATGGTAAAAGCAGATGACTTAATATATATCTTTTTACATATATTAGTCATTTCATAAAATTTCCTTCAGGATAGTATCGAAGGCCATATATTTCCCTTTGTACTTTTCATCATGTTTAGCATGAATAGCAGGTGCATGGCTTCGCATATATGCCTGAATATGTTCCATGGTCCTGGCCATAAACTGGAAGTTGAAGGTTCTCATCCCTTCTTGTGCTTTAGGTTCTACCAGTTCTTTGATAGAGACTTCATCAAAGCAGCTTGTCTCCATAATAGCAGAAAGCTGCTCTGTACGCATCCATATCATCCAGTTAATGGCTTCTTCTTCTAGTACAGAGATAGTAAGGCTATATACAAACATGTAGATAAGGTAATGTGGGCTACCCGGCAAAGAATACCTCTTTTTATGGCCAGATAGCCCAATAATACATGCCTAAGATAAGCTTACCAAACCATTCTCTATTTGCTGTCTGCGACTCTCTTCCCAAGGAGGTAATTTTAGCATTTCTCCAAGCGTAGCCTCATCCTCATCTATTAAGAAGCCAGGAGGGTCAGTAGCTATTTCAAAGAGAATTCCATTAGGTTCCCGGAAGTAGACAGAATGGAAGTACTGCCTGTCCATTACGGGAGAGGAATGGTATCCAATCTTCCTTAGCTTCTCCTTGATTTCTAACTGAGTCCCATCAGATTCCGTCCTGAAGGCCACATGATGGACTACTCCAGCTCCTTCCCTACCAGCTAACAAACTGGGGTCCACCTTCAGGTCTACATAGGCGCCGGGCTCATCATTAGCTGCTACCCTTACTCTATTTTCCATTTCAGCTATTACCTCATGGTTCATATAGTTTGTGAGTAGCGCTTGGGTTCCTTCTTTCCTTCTTACGTCTAGTTGAACATGGTGAAAGCCTTTGATAGCATGTTTAGCAGGAATATCATCCTTTTCATAGCCCATACGTGCATCTGCCTTATTAGCCACTAACTCTATGCCTATGCCATCAGGATCTTCCAGATAAAGAACTGTTTCATTCCATCTCTGCGTAGGCCCCTGGAAATCTATGGCCATATCAGCTAGCCTTCCCATCCAGAAATCCAATGCATCAGCTTGAATGGAGAAAGCCGTCACGGTTAACTGGCCTGAACCTCTTTTCCCTTTATACATACCGGGAAAGGGAAAGAAGGTCATAATGGTACCAGGCTTACCTGTCTGATCCCCATAGTATAAGTGGTAGACATCCGGCGCATCAAAATTGATGGTCTTCTTAACGAGCCTGAGCCCCAATACTTTAGTGTAAAAGTCTACATTTCTCTGTGGATCAGAGGCCAATGCAGTTACATGATGAAGTCCGCTTATAAGTTTTGCCATGACTGATCTCTTTTTATAGCTACGTTTTAAATGATGAATATTGGGTGTTGACGGATGAATGGCTACAAGAAGAGGCCCTTGAGAAATTCTCTCAATATTTTTTGCCCCATCTTCTTCTATTCTCAATCAACTTATGCAAAGGTAAGGGGATGGAGAGGGGTAGTCGATAGTGAAAGTGCGGTTAATGTGGTACTTTTTACGGATTAGCTTTTACCCATTAATTTCTTCCTTAAATGCAGTGAGACTCATCCCAGTGCCTTGTTTGAAGAATTTACTGAAATGAGCGGGATCATGAAATCCCAGGGAAAAGCCTATTTCCTTGGCATTCATATCAGTAAAGTGAACCTTGCGCTTAGCCTCTAATAGGATTCTGTTTTGGATATACTGTTTAGCACTGGCATTAAGAGTAGACTTAACCAAATCCTTGAGATAATTAGGGGTAATTCCTAAATGGCCTGCATATTCATGTACCTTATGCCACTCCTGAAAGTGGGATTCTACTAATGCTTTGAAGCTGCGGATGATACTTGGATCTTCCAGAGAGGAGGCTACAAGCAACTGCTGTTTCTTCTGAATCTTACGAGCCATGAGTAAGAACAGCTTCAGTGAGGCGCTAATGACTTCAGGGCTTTCTTCTTCTTGCTCTTCTTGAGCAGTTAACATAAGGGCTATGAGGGAAGAAAATGAAGCTTCATCTTCCTGTCTGATTAATAAAGGTCCCTGTTCTCCCGATAGGTCAAATAAATGAAGATCTGTCAAAAAGCTATCTCTTACCCCAGTAGCACACATAAAATCCAGGGTAAACATGCATACGTATCCAGATTCTTCCTCTATTTGTAAGCTATGTACCTGCCCAGGATGGAGAAAAAATAATTGATTATGTGCAATAGGATAATCCTTAAAATCCACCCTATGTATCCCTTTCCCTTTTTTGATCCATATAACAGTATAAAAGTCATGACTATGAGGCAGTTTCCCTTCAGGTTTCTTAGCTCTCCCATCTTCAATTTCTTCCATAGTTTTAATAGAAAAAGACTTGAGCTTTCCTTCAGGAAGAGAATAAAGGGGGTATTCAGTAGCTGACATGATAGGTCATTTAAGGCATAACTACTTATGAGCCTAGCTGGTTTTATGGAGGACACCTATATATGAAAAAACGACTAGAAATTTTTGAAACGAAACGCACCTTTCTTCGACCCTTTCTGGTAGAAGATGCGGAAGACCTTTTCGAGTTAAATGCTGATCCAGAGGTGTTACAGTTTACAGGTGATAAGCCCTTTCTTAGTATTGCGGAAGCCAGAACATTCATCCGCTCTTATAAAGAGTATACAAAGTATGGATATGGTAGGTGGGCCATCATCAGAAAAAAGGACTATGAATTATTAGGGTGGTGTGGACTTAAGTATGACCCTAAGACGACTAATACTGACCTGGGATTTAGGCTTAAGCGCACTTATTGGAATATGGGTTTTGCTACTGAGACGGCTTCAGCTTCACTACAGATAGGTTTCTGTGCCTACGAGCTGCCAGAGATCATAGGCAGGGCAGTAACAGAAAATCTGGCTTCTATCAGGGTACTGGAAAAGGTAGGGATGGAATTCTCCCATAAAACGGAGCTGGCAGGGAAACCTGCCAAACAGTTCTCCCGACATAGATCAAGCTACACCAAGCTGGCTCTCCCGGAATCCACTTTATTCAGCCCTATACCCTAGGGCCATATCAGGATAGTACCTGCGTATGTGAGCCCACCACCAAATCCTATGAGCGCTAGTTTATCTCCCGACTTGAGTTTCCCACTTTCAGCTGCACTTGCAAGCGCTAGGGGAATAGTAGCTGAGGAGGTATTTCCAAAGTAGGAGAGGCTCTCCAAAGTCTTTTCCAGGGGGAAGCCAAGATTCTCGCACACCACATCTAGTATGCGCTGATTGGCACTATGCGGCACAAACCAGTCTACATCATTTATGGTGATATTCTCTTTTTCCAATAGGCGCTCTATTTCACGGGTAGCTGTAGATACAGCCCACTTAAATACCCTTTTACCGGTCTGATGGAGCTTCCCATTAGCTTCTATATGGGTTCCGTTCAGCTGATTATTCCAAGAGGATAGGTAGAGGTCGGGGCCTCCTTCTCCTTCTGTACCAGTGATGGTAGAGAGAATATTTCCTTCCTCAGCGGCTTCTACCATGGCCACCCCTGCCCCATCTCCAAATAGGACGCAGGTAGTTCTGTCAGAATAATCAAGCACCTTGGAAATAGTCTCCGCCCCAAACACTAATATTTTCTTGTAATCTCCTGTAGCTATCAGGCCTTTTGCCGTAACCAGACCATATACAAAGCCTGCGCAGGCAGCAGCTAGATCCAGGCTTCCTGCCCTTTTAATTCCAAGTAAGTGCTGTAATTGGCTGGCTACAGAAGGCATAGACAGTCCAGAAGTGATAGTAGCTACCAGAATAAAATCTACATCCTCATAGTCAAGCTTGTGCTTCTCCTTCATTTGAAGGGCAGCATGGTAGCAGATATCTACCACATATTCATCGTCTTCAGTGTACCTCCGTTCACGTATCCCTGTACGCTTTACTATCCATTCATCTGAGGTTTCTATCATGGCCTCCATATCCTGATTGGTGACCACTTTTTTAGGGGCGTAGGCACCCAATGAAGTGAGTTTAGCCTTCATGTGTGTTGTGTATTGATGAAAGCTAATTTCGGTAACTATTTCTGAAAACTACAAGTTTTCAGCCTAAACAAATTCTTAGTTTTTACTAAGGCTGAAAGGTTTTAAGTTCACTAGGGCTATAGCCTATCCTATGGGCAATAGCTACCATTTGCTTCTCTTCAGGCAAGCTAACAGGCCCTGTATATACCTCCCATCTATTGACCAGCGTATCAGAGGCGCCTAATAGTTGGTATCCTACAGAAGCCCCTGTAGTAGCACTGCTAATGGTAATCTTTCCACCCTCCACAGAGAACTCCGGCGCCTCTGTAGCTGGCTGCTGGAAATTAGGCCAAATAGTTTGGATGAAGTCTTCTTCTTCCATTAGGCCTTTATCCTCTATTTCTGCCATCCAGCGCTCACATTCTGCTCTTAATTCCTGCAGTTTATCCTGATGAGCGGGGTCGTTTGCCAAGTTGTGAAGCTCATGGGGGTCATTCTCCGTATCAAAAAGCTCTTCTTCTACCTTGGTCTCTCCAAACCATAGCGCCTGAGTTTCATTCAGTTCTCCCGCTTCTCTCATCCTTAACAGTTCCTGCATGACCGGCATCTGCTCTCTGTACTTTACAGGTAAATAGTAGCTTTTCTCTGGCTGGAAGTTTTTCAGGTACTTATACCTACGGTCTCTTACTGCTCGGATCATATCATAGACGGCATCAAATCTATCTGCTGCTGCGTGAAGGTACTTTCTAGGCTCAGCTGTATATTCTCCCAGGAAAGATTTTCCGTCCAAATAAGCAGGAGGCTCCTGCCCACTCAATGAGAGAATAGTAGGCAGTAGATCTATAAAGTTAGTGAGCCTATCATCTACAGTTCCGGCAAATAGCTTCTCAGGAAAACGAACGATCATAGGTACCCTGATCCCTGAATCATAGAGCATCCTTTTCATCCTGGGCAGCGGGCCGCCATGGTCAGTATACCAGAAGATAATGGTACTGTCCATGAGTCCATCCTCCTCTAACTGCGCCAGGATCTCTCCTACCTGAGTATCCATGCGCTTGATATTAGAATACATCTGACGTACATCTTGCCTTCCCACCTCATTATCAGGCAGATAAGGAGGAACGCTGACCTGCATGTCTTTAGGAACCCAGAGCGAATCCTTCATCCTGGCCCAAATCTGAGACTCGTGGGTAATCCCAAAGTTGAAGATAGAAAAGAAGGGTTGGCCCGCTTCCTTATTTCTCCAGTGAGCTGTTCTGCTACTTTCATCCCAAGCGGTGACCGTCTTTCTATACTGGTAGTCTTCTTTGGCATTATTAGAGCAGTAATATCCGGCCATTCTCATATACTCTGCATGCATTTTCACTTCAGGTGGAGGAACAGCTTCATAGCGTACAAGATTTTCAGGATGAGAGGTTGCTCCTCCAGAAGTTCTCATATGTTGGGCTCCTATGTGGGAGGGATACATGCCCGTAGAAATAGCTGCCCTACTAGGTGCACATACCCCTGAAGGGGAAAAGAAGTGAGTGAAGCGTACCCCCTCTGCAGCCAGCCGGCTAAGGGTAGGAGTAGCCACCGTAGAATCTCCGAATGGGGGTATGTAAGGCCCTAAATCTTCTGCTACCAACCAAAGAATATTTGGCTGGAAGTTCAGCCTTACTTCAGGATAACTGGCAGGTTCCTCTACTGGATCAGAAGAAGGCTCACAAGCCAGCAAACAAACACATACAATCAGGAAGGGGAATAACCTTTTCATTTGATACAGGAATTTTCATACTTTGTATGTATACAGATTCATTTCTTCCTCCCTAATACCAGAAGTCATTATATTTCCCAGATAAGGGAGCCGACTGCCTTTAGCTATTTCAGAAAGCTAAATGAAACCCATTAGACCTTTTATCATGAGTAACATCAAGCCTGCTATCATCTTGCTAGCCTTCTTTGGCATTTGTATATCCTTTTCCTTTGCCCAATTTGATATTGAGGCGGAGGTCTTCAATAAGATTAGTAAAGAGGTCTGCACTTGTCTGACAGACGCTCAAAACGAGGAAAAAAATATAGATAATGCTGTTCAGACTTGTATGGAATCTGCTGCTATGAACCATATGGTAGAGTTAATGGAGATTGCTAATCTCTCTGAGCTTACTCCAGAGGAGGGAGAAAAATTAGGCGAGTTAATAGGGATGAAGGTTATGAGAGATTGCCCTACTTTCATAGAGATGGCCATCCAAATGAGCAGGGAAGAAAACGAAGCCGTTAAGGCCAACCAGATTTCAGGCGTGTTAAAAAAGATCTCAGGAAATGATCTAGGGAGAATTATCATAGAAACCCCTGAGGGAATAGAAGAAGTGCTATACATTATCCATCCATTAGAAGAAGACCCTGATAATATACTCTCAAGTATTTCTTCCTACAAAGGACAGGAAATAACAGTTAACTGGATGGAAGCTGAGGTATATACCCCTAAGATCTCCATGTTTGCCCCTGTCAAGCAAGTGGTAGCTATCAGGCTGTCTGAGTAAGACAACTCGTTATCTGATTAGATGGAATTGCCAAAAACAATAACATCCGAAAAATAAATAATCTATTTCTTCACTAGCCTAAAGATCTCATTATCAGGGGTACATATTCCCCTCTCTCTCCTAATTACTGTTTAAATCCCTGAGAAATCTATTCAAAAATATAGAAATCCCTCTTCCTGACGTTGTATAATGTAATTAGAATAGTATAACGTGCTTGCGTTTTTCGCAGGGGTAATTTTTAATTCATGCAAAACTCTACTGTCCTCCTATATAGAAGGCTAATTTTGGCTATCTGCTTGCTGCTTAGTATTGACACGCAGGCCCAGCTAAATAAGTTTTTAACTCTACAGCATCTTTCAAATGATGTAGCAGACCCGGTATGTAGTAAAGAATGCCCTTTATGCGTTCAATATGGGTCAGAAGATAGCTTAGCCATCTTTTTAGAAGCCAGCGAAAAGTACCAACTGGAAGAGCTAAATATAGAAAAAGTAAGAGTACGATTCATACAGGGCATAAATGTGCTGTGGACCAGCCCTGAAATGGATTCTGTTCAGGTAGATGAAGAATCCGGTTTACTAGTCATTCCACTAGTAACCCAACTAGATGATCCTGACTATCCTGTAGTGCTTGGTTCAGCCCTGGTACAAGTAGAATATTTTGGTCCTATCCTAAAAAAGGCAGATCCGGAATCTAACCAAATCCTTTCTTCAGCCTGGCAAACCTTTGGAACTAAACGGGTATGCTTTCAGAGAGACTGTCAAGCAGACCCTATTCCCTTGGACTGTACTTGTGGAACCAGCTGTTGGTCTGTGGCTGTTCTCGCTGGAATCCACTATCCCTTTTTTGGGGGAGATACAGAAACTCCTATCCCTGATCTCAAGCTAGACAATACCTTCGCAGGAGTAGCTGCCATTTTTAGAGGAAAAAGGCTGATATATCAGGGAGAATTACAGCTAGGGCAGGTAAATATGACGCTAGATAGCCAGATTAATGGAAACGGTATTCAAACGCAGAAATATAGCTTCCTCCAAATAAGAGCCATCCCTGTCCACTTACGGGTTCCTTTCCAGAAATGGGGTAGCCTAGGGTTTGGGACAGGACTTTCTTTCTTAGCCATCTCCAATAGGGATATGCAAGAAATAGTGACTTTTTCAGAGGTGAATGATAATTCCTACCAGCGCTGGGAGCCTTTCGTTTTTGGGGATCTAAGATTTGGAAACCCTGTGAAAGGAATCAACTTCGGGCTTCGTTACCAGTATGACTTCGGAGGGATTAAAGACATTACCAGCAACCCTTACCAAATAGCCAGCGCCTATTTACAGTATACCCTCTAGGCGTAGCACTCAGAAAATATGCTATAATGCTAAAAAAGGAGATTCTCATGAGAATCTCCTTTTTTCATGTACCCTTAACTTTGGTTAAGCCTGTGTCTATTTCCAGTGTTACGTCGCCTTCCCTCGGCCTTCCATAGCAGCCCTGTGGACTCCATTTTGGCATTCGCCCCAACACGCTTTGTCCCGCCAATGCAACGCTACAAGCCGCCCACAATCGGTGACGTGACGGCCTTCCCACTAAATACTTATCATTTCAAAAAGCAGTAATTCCCGGTTTGGATTTACGATTATTTATAAAGGAGTCAATCCCCTAATAATCAATAACTAGTGCTTCATCGCCTGCAGCGAGCCTTCCATATCAGCCCTGTGCCCTACTTTTTTCCGTAGCAAAAAAAGTAGGCAAAAATGCATTGTCCCTCCAATGCAACCCCACAGGCCCCCCACAACCCGTGGAGGAACGGCCTACCCGCCATGAGTTAGCTGAATAAAACCCAATTCACAAATACATAAACTATTGGTTGCCAGTACATTAATTTGCATTTAGTCAAACCGGGAATTACTGTCAAAAAAGTGTTCCAGATCCTAAGTAGATGATTATCAGCGACAATTATCCAAAAATCGAGTTAATGTATGCTTATGGATGTGCTTTTACTCTTCAAATTTCTTAAAAAGGGAGGTGGCATTATGTCCACCAAATCCGAAGGTGTTACACATAGCAAGTTTGATATCCTTTTCTGCTGCTACATTAGGCGTAAGTTCCAGCGCCGGATTTATACTTTCATCTATTTGGTCCAGGTTAATGGTGGGGGGGATGATACCGTCATGAAGAGCCATAATACAGGCTATTCCTTCAATAGCACCTGCCGCTCCCAGTAGGTGTCCCGTCATAGACTTAGTAGCACTCACATGGAACTTCCCTATGTGTGGTTTAAATAGTTTTTCTATGGCTTTGATCTCACTGACATCTCCTACAGGGGTAGAGGTAGCATGCGCATTCAAATAATCAACATCTTCTATCTTGTAGTCGCCGTCTTCCAGGGCAGAGGTCATAGCCAGAATGGCCCCTAGCCCTTCAGGGTGAGTAGCTGTAATATGATATCCATCAGAACTAGCCCCTGTCCCCACTAACTCTGCATAAATCTTAGCCCCACGCGCCTTAGCATGTTCTAACTCCTCCAGGATAATGGCTCCCGCCCCTTCTCCCAGTACAAAACCATCTCTATTCTGGTCAAAAGGTCTGGAGGCTTTCTCAGGGGCCTCATTATTTTCTGATAATGCCTTCATAGCGTTAAATCCACCCACCCCAGCAGGAGTGACACTAGCTTCTGATCCGCCTGAAATGATAACCTCCGCCTTACCAAGCCTTATGTAATTGAAGGCATCCATGAGCGCATGTGTAGAGGAAGCACAGGCAGAGACAGGGGCAAAGCTGATCCCTCTAAACCCATACTTAATAGATATATGGCCGGAAGCCATATTGGCTATCATTTTAGGAATAAAAAAAGGATTAAACCTAGGAACGCCATTATTAGAAGCAAAATTCTCTATCTCTTCCTGGAACACATTTAGTCCGCCAATACCAGATGACCAGATGACGCCTACCCGGTTATGGTCTAGGGCATCTGAAAGTATCTGAGAATCTTGAATGGCCTCATCAGTAGCAATGAGTGCATACTGACAGAACTTATCCAGCTTACGAGCTTCCTTTCTATTAAAATGCGCCAGAGGATCATAGTCCTTAACTTCACAGGCAAACTTGGTTCTGAAATGGGTAGGATCAAACTGGGTAATTTCAGCTGCTCCACTTTTCCCTGCTTTTAAATTAGTCCAGTAAGATTCCAGATTATTCCCTATAGGTGTAAGTGCGCCTAAACCTGTAATTACGACTCTTCTCATAGTATTAATGAATTGAAGAAACTTCCTTCTTTTTCTGTTGCCCCTTCTTAATAATGTGTAATATTTGGGACAAATATAAGGAAGCGTGCCAATTTCGGTAGTGAAAGTGGAAATTCAAACAAAGCATCCCAAATTGCGTCCTTTCTCCTTCATTCTATTTACTCTATAGGGATTAGCTGCCCTGTTTTAGCGGAGGCCCTGGCAGCATCCAGAATTTCCATCACTATTAGGTTATTCTCCAGAGAGGATAATGATCCCTTTGGGTCTACTTTTCCTCTAACTACAGCTGCCATGTAGGTATAAGGGTTATGGAATGGCTTGGGTCTTTCAGGCGCCATAATTTCTTTTTCAGGATCAGCCTCTGAAAGCCTTACACGGACTCTCCTTCCATCTATGGTATGGATATATCCTGTTTTTCCATAGACATGCAAGTCTTTCCTGTTTACAGGCCAGTTCCATGAAGCCTGTATAATGGCTTGTGCCTTAGGATAGGTGAGAATAATAGTGGCTTCATCATCTACCTCCGGATATATGTCAGGCTTGATTTGTTGGGTCATAGCCAGTACTGCTTGTGGTTTTTCCCCTTTCATCAACCAGGTAGAAAGATTAGCCCCATAGCATCCAAAGTCTGTGATAGCTCCCCCCCCATTCCACTCTGGCTTACAAAGCCACTCCACAAACTCTGGTGGACAGCCTATCTCAATAGGGCCTGGATGCCCATCATGGACCACAATTTTTCTTACTTCTCCTATCATCCCCTCATCTACCGTCCCTTTATAAGCGTAATGATTACTTCCATACCAAGTAGTTTCATAATTAGTGAGTAGGTGCACCTCATACTCGCGGGCTAGCTCAGCCATTTTCTTAGCGTGTTCTGAGCTAATGGCTAGCGGCTTTTCTACCATTACATGTATTCCTTTAGGGGCACATTTTTCCACTACCTCCAGGTGTCCATAAATAGTATTAAAGGCTGTTACTAACTCGGGCTGGGTAGCTGCTAGCATACTTTCTATGTCTGGGTAGACTATGCTCATACTGAAGCCATACTGCTCAGCATACTGCTTAGCGAGTGACCTATTGGGTTCTACAATGGCTATGATGTCTATGCCCTCTTGGTTTTCAGGGTTCAAAATACCGTGGACATGTGTATGTACTAGCCCTATTACAGCTGTTTTCACAGGGAGAAAGGTGGGCTTCTTAGTTTGTCCTCTTGAAAATAATGGGAGAATAATCCCCAGTATAAGTGGATATATAATTAGCGATAAGTTCATGGTCTTCCTTTTTAGAAAACTACATGCTTATCAGCAGGGAAGCAAGTGGGAGGGGGAATGCTACAGCCATACTCGATTTAAGAATTACAAACTATACTGTATCTTTCAAGCATAGCTCATGCTTGGCTACCTACTTAGATCTTCTTCTGCAAGCTGGCTCATAAACACTTTTTCTACAGATTCCTGAGTATCCAGAATAGCATAAAATTTATCAAAGTAAGCAAGTGCTTTATTTACTTCCTTCTTTTTTAAATAGGGGCAACTAGTGTAAAGAGTATATATCGCTTCCTTGTTCTCCCTAAAATGCACGATAGCTTCTTCTAAAATGGTACGCTTGCACGCTACAGGCCTAAACTTCCTTCTGGATTCAGGTGCCCCTATATATTTATCTGAATAGGGAGCCATCACCACCCCAGCCATATCAAAATCATAAGGAATAGCCAACGGCTCTTTTTCTTCCGGGAAACCTACGATCTTGACATTCTTATCCAGGGTAACATCCCAGTCTGTATTCCCAATCATATAATGGAATAAACTCATAATGGCCAGGTTCTCTTCTGAGAGGGAAGTAGGTTCCAGCCTGGCTTTTTCCAGTTCGCTTCCTCCTAGTCTTTTGACTAAATGCTTAGTAGATTCTAGTAGAATACCAAAATGAGACTGAGTCCCTTCCTTTTTGCTAATATCCTTATACTTAATTTTGACTAGCCTCACCTTAAAACTATTAGGAGTGAGCAGATTCAAGGTTTTGTACACCATGTATTCTTTCAAGACTAGATCATCCCCTTGGCAGTGGGTTACTAACTTCAGCTTTGACTGCCCATCAAAGGGGGTTTCTCTGGATGCTGATAAGGGCAGTTTTAATTTTAGCGGTGGGAAGGAACATATATCTGGCCTTTTCCTGAAGTTACCTCTCACCTTAACTTCTACCGGAATAGACTTACCTTCTGAGCAAATTAAGGTAGCGCTGCGGTAAACCTCTTTAGTAGTTCTGTCTCCTTGTATAGCAGGAATATCTGTATGTATTTGAAGTTCGAGCACTTCTTCAGACGCAAATAGAGGAGAGTCCTCCTGCGAATACAGGGTGAGAAAGAAACTAAGGAGTACGATACAAAGGACAGTTCTGGGAAAAACCATGTTTCTGCAATCGATTTAGTAGTCCGTTACTAGTACTAACTAGTAAAAGGTCAAAATAGATTCAAAATTCTTGTCCTATTTCGACAAATGAAGATAGTTTTTCTACCTTGGGTTATTATTAGCCGACTTTTAACCATCTTCTATTCTGATGTTACGCATTTTTCCTCGATTTCTCATTTTGATTTTTGGAATTATCTTTCTGACCTCTTGCAGGCAAAGTGTCATTGAACATAGTGATTGGGCCGCCTTTATCCAGCAGGAAGAAAGGGAAGGCTCTATCATGATCTTTGATGAGAAAGATGGAACTTTCCATGTGTATGATGCAGATAGGTGTATGGAGCAGTTTATTCCAGCTTCTACTTATAAAGTATTTCACTCCCTAATAGCCTTAGAAACAGGGGTCATACCTGACAGCAGTTACCTAATGGCATGGGACAGTACGGAAAGAAGTATTCCTGCCTGGAACAGAGATCACAGCTTAAAGACGGCCTTTAGAAATTCCGTAGTATGGTACTACCAACGAATAGCTAGAGAGATAGGAGAAGAAAGGATGCTGTCATTCCTAAAGCAGGAAGGATACGGAAATAGGGACATAAGTGGGGGAATAGATATGTTCTGGCTTACCGGCGGCCTAAAAATCAGCCAGAGTGAGCAGCTTCAGTTCCTTATGAAGCTTTATCATAAAAAGCTCGGCTTCACGGAGGAGAATATGAATATAGTGAAAGACATGATGATAAGGGAGGAAGAAGCAGATTACACATTATACGGAAAAACAGGTTGGGCTATCGTAAATTCTACCAACTATGGATGGTTTATAGGGTTTCTGGAACAGAATGAGAATGTCTACTTCTTTGCTACCCAGATAGCTGAAAAAGGGGAAGCTTCTCCTACCTTTAGTCAAAGTAGGGTAGATATTACAGAATCAGCCTTGAAGGGATTAGGACTGTTAGATGCTCCTCAACCACCAGCAGATTCAACCCAAGGTTCATGAACAAAGAAATACTTATAGTCCTCCTATCAGGTGGCATCTCCCTGCTCGCGAGTTATCTCACCTATGAAGTGAAAGAGAGACGAAAGCGTAGGCTGGCGAAAAGCTCCCAGCGAGAACAGATACTAGATAAATACCGGGAATTTATTAGTAGCTCTGCTTATGACCTCCAAAGCCGGGTTTATAATATTGTAGTACAGGGCTTTTTAAAGCGGTGGGGAAAAGGAGATAATGAGGTCTACAGGCATAACGCCATCTACTATACCCTCTTCTTGTTCGGGCAATTTTTTTGCTGGCGAGAGATTTTTAGGAAAGAGTTACGCTTCCTAACCTTTAAGGAAGGAAAGGAAGAAATTAATCTGCTGGAACACTTGACTAACTTAGAGGGCACCTTTTCTAAAAGTGGAACTGGAGATGATAATTTCATGGTCTTCCGAGGGAATCAGCGTGCCATAGGAGAGTCCATGATCAAGGTTAATCCTGCCTCAAAATCCCTGGAATCTATAGGATTTGCTGCTTTCATAGAAAAATATCAGGAAAAAGCATTCCAGAGGTGGTTTATAAACCTAGAACAGAGCATTAGAAGATGCATGGAAATAGAGGAAGATGCAGGGATTCATTTTCTTAGGTTAACTGAGATACAACGGCATCTTATAGATTTAATAGATGAATTAGACCCTAACTACATCAGATTTAAAAAATTTAGAAGTAAAATTCCTCTACCCCCAAAAGGCTAGTGTGTGAAGGCTCCTATGTGAACCCCTTCAAAGGCACTTTCTTTGTGCGCGAGATATTTACGTATGGCGTATACACTAGAGGGAAAGGCCATTTCTTCATAAGGGATGCGGTCAGCCTCAAATAACTCTACAGCCAGGCTCTCCTCTCCCACTCCGTATTGGGGTGCCACCAGCTTAGCTAAGAAGAAAAAATACACCTGATTTATCCGTGGAATATTATAGACACAATGCAGCCTAACTAACTCTACCTTGGCTTGGGCCTCTTCCCAGGTTTCCCTAATAGCGCCTGCTTCCAGTGTTTCTCCATTCTCTAAGTATCCGGCAGGTAAATTCCAGAAACCAGCTCTAGGCTGGATAGAACGCTTACAGATTAAAATTTTATCTTCCCATACTGGAAGGCATCCCACCACCATCTTAGGGTTTTGGTAATGGATAGTCTTACAATTTGGGCAAACATACCTAGGCCTGCTGTCTCCCTCAGGAATCACAAAGCTTAATTGTCCACTGCCACAGTTACTACAAAAGTTCACAGTATATACCCAAGTTTTTATACGATAATTATCACCTGCCAAGCCTTTCCCTCTCTTGTATGCTTACAAGAAAAATCTATCTATAGAACCTCAGGATTCTTCATGACAGCCTCTCTACCTTCTATAATGTTAGCCTGTCCAAGCTATCTCATTTATCTTTTTCTCTTCAAGATTTCTACTCCCACACACAGTTTGTTTGAAAAAGGCCTGCTTATCCCCCTTCCTTTTACCAAAGGTAAGAGAAATTATGTGTTAACATATTCGCTAAAGATTAGACAGAATATTATTTTTGTTTGAGAATACCTAAATGAGTACACACCAAGTCTAGCTAAGAAATTCCCCTGTTTAAGGGCCTATTTCTCCGGGCTGTACTAAGGTTTAGATAGGAAAAAATACTACCATATTCCCATAAGTCATTCTGCTAAGGTAGGTGATTCTCAGGTATATATATCTTCTCACTACGGGAATGAATAGGGAAAAGAAAAACTCAAACGCCAGAAATAAGTACGTATTTGATTAGGAGAATTTAGAGTTAAAAGTGCCTATCCAAGAATATCTGTTACCTAAACTTTTATAATCGCAAAAAGCTGCCTTAAAAAGACAGCTTTATTGCATTCATAAACAATAGACTACTCAAAGTTCTTAATATACAGGAAAATTGCTCAACAAATAGCAATCTTTGTTCAAAAGTAATAATAAATCTCCTAAATGTCCGCAACAAAAAGTGGTATCGTCATCGGATCAGGTTTTGCAGGCCTGGCAGCAGCCTCTCTTATGGCCCAATCAGGCATGAAAGTCACCCTACTGGAAAAAAATGATCAGGCAGGCGGAAGGGCAAGAGTATGGAAAAAAGACGGCTTTCATTTTGATATGGGACCCAGCTGGTATTGGATGCCAGATGTGTTTGAAGAATACTTTTCCTTGTTTGGGAGGAAGGTGGAAGAATTCTATGAGCTTAAAAGGCTTGACCCCTCCTACCGGGTATACTTTGGGAAGGGAGAATGGACAGATATACCTGCAGACATGGGAGAATTAGAAGCACTCTTTGATAAGATGGAACCTGGAAGTAGTAAAGGCTTACGGGAGTTTCTTTCTCAAGCTGCTTACAAGTATGAAGTAGGTATGAAAGACTATGTATTCAGGCCTTCCCTTTCCATCAAAGAGTTTATGGATATACGTTTGCTAAGGGAGAGCTTTAGGATTCAGATTTTCAGCTCTATGAGTAAACATGTGAGAAAATACTTCTCCAATCCCAAGCTGATTAAGATTCTTGAGTTTCCAGTCCTGTTTCTAGGGGCTACCCCTCAGAATACGCCTGCCATGTATAGCATGATGAACTATGCAGACCTCTCACTTGGTACCTGGTATCCTATGGGGGGAATGAACAAAATTGTACAGGCTATGGTCAGCATAGCAGAGGATATGGGCGTGGACATCCAGCTAAACACAGAAGTAACAGAAATCCAGGTATCAGATAGCACGGCTAAAAAAGTCATTACCTCTCAAGGTAATTATGTGGCAGATGTAGTCATAGCTAATAGTGATTACCAGCATACGGATCAGCGCCTCCTGGCTGAACCTCATAGGCAATACAGCAGTACCTACTGGGATAAGAGAACCATGTCTCCTTCCAGTCTTCTTTTTTACCTGGGGATAAATAAGAAACTAACAGGCCTACTTCATCACAACCTCTTCTTTGATGAAGAATTTGAGTTACATGCAAAGGAAATCTATGAGGAACCGAAATGGCCTTCTAAGCCCCTTTTCTACGCCTCCCTAACCTCCCAGACTGATCCTTTGGCCGCGCCAAAAGGATATGAAAATATGTTCATACTTATCCCACTAGCTCCTGGACTGGAAGACAGCGAAGCACAAAGGGAGAAATACTACCAGGTGGTCATGGACAGACTGGAGAATATTACCGGACAGTCCATTAAGGAGCATGTCATTCTCAAGAGAAGTTATGCCATGTCTGATTTTGAAAAGGACTATTATTCTTACAAGGGAAATGCCTACGGACTGGCTAATACCCTACTCCAGACGGCCTTCCTGAAACCCAGGCTAAAATCTACCAAGGTTCAGAACCTGTACTACACTGGGCAGCTCACTGTTCCGGGTCCTGGTGTTCCGCCTTCCCTAATATCAGGGCAGGTGGTAGCCAGAGAGGTAGTGAAAGATTTATCTGGGAAATAGAATAGCACACTTAAAATAGCTTTTCCTTTTGGTATAGCACTAGCCACAAGTGCTTCGTCGCCTTCCGCGGGCCTTCCATATCATCCCTGTGTCCTTCTTTTGGCATTCGCCCTAAAAGAAGGGAAAAACGCTTTGTCCCTCCAATGCAACGCTGCAATCCTCCCACGACCAGTGGAGGAACGGCCTACCCGAAAGATATTACTTTTACTAGATGCTAAAGAGTATCAAAAGTTAGCTATTATAATTTTATCAGCTCCAGACAGACTGGGCTAGGATTCTGGATCTGGATGTCAGTGGCTGTCAGTAATCCCGTTTGAATGTCTCGCTTAAACAGCCAGATATCATCAGAGCGCTCATTAGCTACCAAAATAAATTCTCCCTGTGGATCTATCATGAAGTTCCGGGGCCAGTCTCCTTTAGTGGACTCATACCCAATAGGGACTAATTGACCGGTTTCAGCATTCAGTGAGAATATCGCTAGGCTATGGTGTCCACGGTTAGAAACATAGAGAAAACCATTATCTGGACTGATGTGAATATCTGCCACATAGCTTTCACCTGCATAGTCTTCTGGCAAGCTACTTAGGCGCTGAACCTGCTCATAAGTTCCATTCTCCAGGTCATAAGAGAACACACTCACGGTAGACGTAAGTTCTTCTCCTACAAACAGAAATGGTGTTCCTTCCAGAAATGTAAAGTGTCTGGGCCCTCCACCTGGCTCAGTTTGGATAAAGGGAATGCTGGCAGGAGAAGCCTGTCCATTCTCAAAACTGAATAACCAGATCTTATCTGAGCCTAAATCTGCTGCGGCAAAATGCTTTCCATCAGGTAGCATTTGAATGGCGTGTGCATGAGCAGCTTCCTGACGTGCAGTATTGATACTGGAACCCTTCAGTTGGATAGAGTCAGCCATCTCCCCCAAAGTTCCATCTTCATTAATCGGAAATATACCTAATGATCCATCTGTGTAATGGGAAACAAAGGCGTATGTATCATCCTGATTCAGGGTGATGTGGCATCCTTCCTTTCCATGGCTGGATACCTGATTAGCAGCAGTCAACTGTCCATTCTCGGGGTTTATGGAAAAGCTTTGTACTGCTCCTACCGTATCATCAGCCGTAATTCCTCCTCTGGTCACGGAGAATAATTGGCTTCCCTCTTGATTAGTAGTGAGGAAAGAGGGACTGTTCAGCGTGGGGACCGTTTGTAGGGGAGAGAATGATAGATTCTCTCTGTCGAAGGAATAGACATACATGCCTTCACTTCCACTCCCAAAGAAGGTACCCACGTAAAGGTATTCTGTTGTATTCACACTGGTGGTAGTTGGTGTTGGTCCACAGGAAGCTAGAAAAAACAATAATAAAAAAAGAAAAAGGGTGGGTAGGATTCGGGTTTTCATACTTAGGAAAGATAAGCCCTACAGACTATGATCAGCCTGCAGGGGATAAGGTAAATTATTAGGAATCTTTTCTGGTCATTACCACAGGGGAACCAGCGCCACGGCCTTCACAATCATCCGTGACTACCGTCATGGTAAGCTTGTCTCCTTCTAATGAAACAGTGTAAATTCCTGTAGAACCAGGACAGCTCATTTCTCCACCTGTATCTTTTAGGGTAATCTTTCCATCTTCCATGGTGTAAGTACCTGTAACTTCTGCCTTTCCATTGTCTATCCATTCTGCTTCATAAGAGTCTGCAGTAAATACCAAGGTAGCAGGAAACTCATTTCCTTCCTGATCTGCCAGCATCATGGTCCAGGAACCTTCAAGGCTTTGGGCATAACTTCCTGAAAGTCCTGCCACCAATAGTAAGACTGTTAATAGTGTGGTTTTCATAATGTAGTATTTAGGGTAAAACATGCTGTATACATCTACTAACCCAATAGTTACTTTGGGTAGTAAGTAGGGAGGGAAGATATATTCAATATAGAGAATTATTGCTAATAGTACGTATGATTGAAAATTCTTATACAGTAATCTCTATTCTATTCCCGTCGGGATCTAGTACCACACTTTCATAATACCCATCCCCTGTAGTTCTGGGTTCTCCTATGATAGGAAATCCATCTGTCCGTAGCTGCTCCGTCAGCCGATCCACCTCAGCCTCACTCCCCACTGACATGGCAAAATGAATAAAGCCGGTATGCTGTTGATCTGGCAGGAAGGGATTTTGGGCTATGCCCTCCATCTGCATAAGTTCCAGTCTGGCTCCCGTACCAAAGGTCAGAAAATAGGATTCAAACCCCTTAGTGGGGTTGACATACTTCTCATTAGGCGTTGCTTCAAAATACTGCTGGTAAAAGGCCCGCATTTTTTCCAGAGAATAGGTCCAAAGTGCGATATGTTCAATTCTCATAATAGAAGTGGAAAAGGTGTATGAGGTAGGGTAACTAGGCTCAGTAGATGTATGAAAAACTAGTTGACTAATGTCAATCTACCTTACCTCTAGTTTTTTTTGAATGGCGATCAAAGTAGGTATCCGGTGTCAACCCTAGACATGATACCTACTTTTTTACTTTTCAGCAAGGAAACAGAACCTCTTACTGAATGTATTAGTATATTCCATCAAGGAAATGTGCCTTATATGCAGTTACGATTTTATTACTTATTCATTTGTGTGCTCCCTGCATTGTTTTCCTGCGAGTCGTCAGATCCTACCCCTGAAAAAAAGAAAGAGAAACCTCTTTCTGCCATCCTTACCTACATGATAAGGCCGGGATATGCTCACGAGCAGTTTACGGAGCAGGTTACAGGAACATCTGCTCGGCTGGAATACTATGACAGGAAGGAAAAACTCCTCTATTTTTCTATTGACAGTTTGGGGTATGAACAAAGTGGAAACCTCACACAACTTAGCCTGGACACTTCTAAAATAGTATTTGCCAGGATGGAAGGACAGCGGCAAGTCCTGGAAGATCAAATATTTGATATCACTGATAAATACGTCTTCCGCATCCATCTTGAAGACATTTACCTGGACAGTACCAGATCTGTTTTTACCCATTTTGGAGACATAGCCTATACTGCTTCTCTCACTGAGCTGAGAGACTTCATCACTAATAGTTCCCTTTACGGAGGATATGTCATCATACACACAGGGGAAGAAAGGAATGGCAAACCTGTAGTTATAGCTAATCATAGCGCTCCTGTAGCTAAAAAGGGAGAACCTTCTCTTGAGAGACTGGCAGCTACCTTAGTAAGTGAAGACCAACCCATGGAGGTTCAAGTCCAGCAACTGCTGGATTTTGTTAGCACACAAATCACCTATAATGGAGACGGTAGAAGCGAAATTCTACGCAGACCTAATGAAGTACTCTTAAGGAGAAAATCTGACTGTAGCGGGAAAGTAATACTGTTTGCCTCCTTGTTAGAACAAATAGAGGTGGATTACCTGCTGATGTACACAGATAATCACATCACGGTAGGGGTTCAAGGCACTTTTCCCACCCGAAACCATATGTATGTAGACAGGCCTGAGGGAAGATATTTTGTGGCAGAAACTACTACACCTGGATTTGTGATAGGGATTACTGAGCTTATCCAGCCATTATATGAGGACCGTTTTGAGCTTGTTCAGGAAGTAGGTAGAAACACTAAGGCCTACCACCTGATGCTAGCTGACTCATTAGAGTTTATGTAAGTTAGCCCTCACTGGGAGTTAGCATTCCCTTTCTACCATAGCTTGACCTTCTTGCACAGAAGTAGGGCTAGCAGTAGATACACCCTCAAAAAAAGCTTGGTAACAGTTGCCAGCTACAAGCTTTTTTCACCGATAGTCTGTTCTCTTTAACCGCTTAGCTCTCAAGCATGGGAAGATCTATCCACTTCTTCTCCTCATTATCAGTGGAAAACATTCCCAGGAATCCTCCTGAGGCCTCTGCCACTTTCTGTGCCAGGCTTCTCCAACTAGATAGAAGGGTAGCAGCGGTACTGTCATCTAATTTTTTCAAAATAGGATTTAGCTTTTCCAGCTCCTGACTGACAGCCTGTAAACCATTTTCACTTTCGTTATATAACTCCTCTAAGGACTCCAATGCCATTTCAAAGGATTTATTGACCTCCTCATAGTAGGTATTCAGCATTTCCTCAGAAGTGAAGGAACGGTAATTCACCAGTTTTTTTGCCCAGTTCTTTTCCTTTTTATCAATCTTATCATCCGCACTGGCAATTAGGATTGTCACGTAGGCAGGAGCATTTATTAAGGATTCTATTTCCTGATCACTTAGTTGGTTAAATTCGGGTATGGGCATACGATAATTTTTGGCGCAAAATAAGGGAAAATTCTGAATCCTACAGAGGATTAGAGAATGAAGTCTCTTTCTGGGGAGATGATTGTGAGATAGCTGATTTCACCAACATATATTCACTGATATTTTCATAGTCTATGATCCCATGAAACACCTCCTCTTCATAGACCAGGAGTAGATCATATTTCTCTGCGGAAAGATAAGAGAGGGCTTCCTCCACAGGCGTACTGGGATGAACTTTTTTGATGGCGTGGTTCATTACCTGATCTATGGGGCTATTCTGGCCGTACATCTGGAGCCCCTTTATCATGGAGGCCTTAGACAGGGTTCCTACCACCTCCTCTTTTTCCATTACTACAAAGTGAGATTCTTGCCCGTTAAGCAGAATTTCTACTGCCTGTGATAAGCTGTTAGTGGGATGTATAGGCGTATAGTCCTTCATGACTATATCTTTCACACTGGCCCCCTGGAGAAGGGAAGTAGTGGTAGTGCTCCCAAGTTCTGCCTGGGCTCCCAAAAAAATAAAGATCCCTATGAGGATCAGCAGGGGGTTATTAAACAGTCCCCAGAAAGCAAATCCTATAGCAAAGGCCTGTCCTATCCCTACTGCCCATCTAGTAGCTGTCACCTTAGGTAATTTCATAGAAAGTAAGGCTCTCAGCACCCTTCCTCCATCCATAGGAAAGGCTGGTAAGAGGTTAAAAATGACGAGAAATAAATTGACGGTCATCAGATTGGGCAGGAAGTTCTCCCTATTTAGATTATCTAGCTCCAGGCTATTCAATTCTGGTCTAAGGACTAACAGCATCATAAACAAGCCTACAGAAATCACTACATTTACCATAGGCCCAGCTAAAGCTACCACCAACTCTTCTTTAGGCCTTTCCGGTATCTTTTCCAGGCTGGCTACCCCACCTATGGGCAGCAGGGTAATATTTTGGGTTTCTATACCGTAATTTTTAGCCGCAAAAGAATGGCCTAATTCATGGAGGGTCACGCAGCCAAAAACAGCTAGTACGAAGAAGACGGTCCATAAGGTCTCTTCAAGTCCTACTCCTTGTGAAAGTTGTGAGATTAAAATCCAGGCTATGAGAATAAGGAATGTCCAATGGATAAACAGCTTTACTCCGGAAACTTTCCCCAAATACAGCGACCATTTCATATCATCAGTAACTTAGGATTCTTTACAATATTGTTATTTTCGCAGGAAATCCTATTCACATCCATGAAATATTCCAAATCAGCCCTCCATAAAAACTCCTTGTAGGACCAGGGTTAAAATATCTCTCCCTAATCCCATTGATCTGCCAAAAAGAGGTGTAAAACGTATCTGTTAGGTTATTCACACCAAGGTAAATCTCTACCTTTCCTGCCTTAGCCATAGACAGTGTATATCCTACTCTGGCATCTAGTAGAGAATAGGCCCCAAACTGGTCTGTATTGAGGTCGTTCAGGTACGTTCTTCCTACCTGCCTAAACGTAAGTAAGCTATACCATCCTGCCTTATGCCTGGCATCCACTCCCACAGCTAACTGGTGTAAGGGTACGCCTGGAAGAGAATTCCCCTCCAGCTGGGTTCCTTCTTTCACATAGTCTTGAAATTCAAAGGGTTGGTAGCTGTAAGCTGCCCAAATACTTAGGAGCTCCCAGGAAGGCTGATTCCGTTCTTGCCATAATACCTTAGCTTCCAAGCCATCCTGTCTGGTTTTCCCCCGATTGAAAAAAAGCGTTTGTCCATCCGGCTGAGTTTCTGGAAGTATGGCATCTCGCAGTAACATGCGGTAGGCTGTAAGTTCCATATTTACCTTACCCTTAAATAAATCTGCCCTCAGTCCAAGCTCGTAATTAGTCCCTTTCTCGGGCTTTAACGCTAAATCCACTGCTCCTTGTGGACTTATCACTTCAAAGAAGGTAGGAGGAGAATACCCCTGGCTCACACTTGCATGTAGCGTAAGCGTAGAAGAAAGATGATGGAGAACGGCTACTCTAGGTAGAAATACTTGGTCGAACCTTAACTTCTCAGAAAAATCAATACTATCAGCCAGGAAAAAATCTTCATGGTCATAGGTAAGTTCGTTCATACTCACTCCCAGGGTAAGAATAGTTTGGGGACTTAAGGCCCATTCAGACTGAATGAATGCCAGCCAGGAGGTGAAATCTGTTTGACTGTCTTCGTACAGGGTTCCAGGCTGACCGTTTTCATTGGTGTATTCATTTAGGCCCAGAAGCTCTCGCTGAAATTCCACGCCTGCCTGTAGGTGTTGACGGATCCTGCCATAAGAAAGCTTTAAATCAAACACAGACCTCCCGCCCACTCCTTGGGCATCTTCTACCTTATATCCATTGAAAAAGGCTGACGTCCCAAAAGGGTTTAGCTTCTCAGTGAAGTTTCCATATAAGGTAGTTTTATTGGCTAGGTTACCTGCTATCTGAAGGGTATGGGTAATACCTATCCGGGTTCTTTTTCTGTACAAGGAGGCGTCTGCTTGCTCTGAAAAAGCTACTGCCTGTCGGGGGTTCTCTCGGGCATCCTCCTCAGATATGGACCCAGGTAGCCCCCACCCACCATCAAAATGGTAGGCATGTACCGCAATACTTCTTCTCTCTGAAGGATACCAATACATGGACAGGTTCAGCACATCCTTACTCACATCCTCTTGGCTTCTATACCCATCATATCTCGTACGTGCATAGGCCAGAGAAAGGGAAAAGTTCTCTCCTCCCTCTTCAAAAGATAGAAGCTGACGGCCTAAGCCAAACTCCCCTACCTGAAGCTGGGCCGTAAGCTGCTTCTCCTGTATTAAGGGTGGCCTGCTGAGAAAGCGTAGTGTTCCCCCCGTTCCCGCCCCATACATACTGCCTGCTGGCCCTTTTAATACTTCTATTCCACTTAGAGAAAATACATCTAATACTTCCACAGGAGTAGACCCATCAGGACTGGTCAGGGGGATATCATTCCAGTACGTTTTTATGTTTCTTACCCCAAATGGGGCTCTTAGGACACTCCCCCTAATAGAAATTCTGCTACTCCCCCCAATGCCACGGGTATCCATACTTACCCCTGGTTCCAGGTTAAGAGCAGAGGCTAGGGAGCTCTCATTATTTCTTGTGAGAATTTCTACCGGAATAAAAGAAATAGATCCTGCTACCTCCCTACTTTGCCTTTTTTCTCCGTATCCAGTAACCCAAACTGATCCTAATTGGTAGCCAGTTGTCTCAAGCTGTATCCGATAGAACTTCTCCTCTGTAAGTATCACAGCAGTAGGTAGGAACCCTTCTTTAATAAAGTACACAGTATCCTGAACTGCGGAGAGGGTGAAAATACCCTGATCATCTGTAGCAGAGACCTCTCGCCCTTTTAGCTGCAAGCTAACCTCAGCAAGGGGAATCTGACTGGTTTTATCTACCACTAAGCCTTGGCGTATAGTCTGGCTTTTAAGGGAAAGGGTCAACAGGATTTCTGGTATAAGCCATAGGAGCCGTAGGCAGGTAGCACGTGAAAATTTACGTACAAATAGGGTTGGGGAATACGTCATACTTGACACTAAAGATTAAACAAAAGCATTTATTCAGTGAATCAGTATGTAAGGATAGGATTTTCCCTGTGAGGAAAAAAGGGTTCTGGTTTTTTCTCCGTAGGTTTCAGTTTTAATTCCGAGATTACTGGTAGGATATTATTAGAATCTTAAGTAATTTCGTTTAACATCAAGGGGAAATACTTCATTTATTTTTTATATTTTGGCTATAGTTCTATCAAAAGATAGACAAAGTGATGCTTTTGTATCACTTCTAACTGGTTAAGCGACTACCGACACTACTTCTCATGGCAAAGTATTTTACTTCCGGGCAAAAGACCGGTCTGAAGTATTTACTCACTATTGGTTTGATATGGCTGGGAATGCAATATTCCTTTGGCCAAAATGTACTGACAGGTGTAGTAAATGATATACAAGAGGGAACCCCTCTTGTGGGAGCTAGAGTTATCATCGAAGGCACCCGATCCGGCGGCCTAACTGATGGAAACGGCGAATTTAGTATCAATGTCTCACAGAATCCTCCCTTTGACATAGTAATCACCTATTTTGGATATGACACTCTCCGCCAATCAGTTACTAGTCTGGATAAAAAGTTAAAGTTCAAACTGAGTCCGGATAGTTACAGTGTAGAAGAGGTAGTAATTACCTCTACCCTAGATGAGAAAAAGAAGCAGGCTGCCCTTACCATGGAATCCTTGAGTATTAATGCTATCAAGGAAACGCCTTCCCTCAATTTCTACGATGGCTTAGGTGCCCTCAGAGAGGTGGATCTAACAGCCGCTAGTATAGGATTTAAGGTGATTAACACCCGTGGGTTCAACAGTGCGGCCCCTGTAAGATCTCTCCAAATAATTGATGGAGTGGATAACCAATCCCCCGGATTGAACTTCTCCCTGGGTAACTTCCTGGGTGCCTCAGACCTGGATGTAGAACAGGTAGACCTTATTGTGGGCGCAAGTTCAGCCTACTATGGCCCTAATGCCTTTAACGGGGTAATCAGCATGAAGACAAAAAATCCTTTTGTACACAGAGGATTATCCGTTTCTGCTAAGGTAGGTGAGCGTAACTTGGGAGAACTAGCTATCCGCTATGCTCGCGTCTTTAAAAACAGAGCGGGGGAAGATAAGTTAGCCTTTAAAGTAAATGCTTTCTACCTAAGTGTGGATGATTGGGAAGCTGATAACCTGGATCCTGTAGATGGGGTAGGCTTCGGATTAGATAATCCCGGTGGATATGATGCAGTAAATAGATATGGGGACGAGAATACAACTGATGGTAGAAATAATGCCCTTAGTCGTCAGGACCAGATAGATGTTCCCGGACTTAGAAGATGGTTCAGATCCGGCTATGAAGAGCGCGACTTAGTGGACTATGATACGCGTAACCTGAAGCTGAGTGCTGCCCTTCATTATAAAATCAAGGATGATGTAGAGTTCATTATGTCTGGTTCATATGCAAATGGAACCACAGTACTTCAAGGAGATAATAGATTCAGCCTTAAAAATATTGATTTTTACCAGGGGCGAGTAGAAGTAAAGAAAGAAGGGAAATTTTTCCTTAGAGCCTATGCCACTGGTGAAGATGCAGGCGACTCTTATGATGCCGTATTTACTGCTCTTCGACTTCAGGAAAGATCCCTGGATGATAATGAGTGGAGTGAAGAATATAGAACATATTGGAGATCCAATATAGTCTCAAGGGTAAAAGGGCTTACAGGCCCAGATGGGGAGCCTTTTCCTGAAATCGTTCTATTCCCTACCATCTCCTACGACTTCGACCTGGCAGATCAGATTTTAGATGCTAATCAGCCTCTTCTGTCCCAGTGGCATGATGAGACTAGAAGATTTGCAGACTCCCAAATAGACTTTGGCGCAGTCCCTCGCTTAGTTCCTGGTACAGCAGAATTTAATGAGGCATTAAATGAGATCACCTCGAGCCCATTAACAGCAGGGGGGACTCGACTCGTAGACCGATCAAAACTGTATCATGTACATGGAGAATATATATTCAACCCCACCTTTGGAGATATCAGAGTGGGAGCTAACGGCCGTTTATACGCGCCTGAATCTGACGGAACCATCTTTAGTGATACGGACAGCACTAGTATCACCAACTTTGAATTCGGTGTGTACGGTGGAATCCAGAAAAAAGTACTGGCAGAAAATCTGACCTTAGCTGCTACCTTAAGAATGGATAAAAATGAGAACTTTGACTTTGTCTTTTCTCCGGCAGTTTCTGCCGTTTACCAGATTAGCGAAAATGATGTACTGAGAGTTTCCTTCTCTTCCGCCATCAGAAATCCAACCCTGGCTGACCAATACCTGGATTACGACGTGGGGACTGCCACGCTCTTAGGAAATTTGAATGGATTTCAGCAGATCATAGATACTGCCTCTTTGGCCAGATACTTTGATAGTAATCTAGATGTAGGTCTTATCCAAAGATTTGATATAGATCCTATCCAGCCAGAAAAGGTACAAACCATAGAGTTAGGCTACCGTACTACGCTTTTCGATAGACTATTTTTAGATGCCACTTATTACTACAGTAGGTATCAGGACTTCATAGGATTTAACATTGGAGTAGATGCTGCCTTTGACGCAAATAGAATTATTCTCAATTCTGTAGAAGTATTTAGGGTGGCCGCTAATGCTACAGATATAGTTAATACTCAGGGATTCTCTATTTCAGGTAGCTACTTCCTGGACGGGGGATATGCTTTTACGGGGAACTACTCATGGAATAGATTGAACTCTGAATCAGAGGATCCAATCATTCCAGCCTATAATACACCTGAGCATAAGTATAACATAGGATTCTCAGGAAGAGATATAACCCTACTTGGAATCAGGAATATTGGGTTCAATATCAACTATAAGTGGATAGAAGGATTCTTCTTTGAAGGTTCACCTCAGTTTACTGGAAATGTTCCTACTTATGACCTACTGGATATTCAGGTTAACAAAAGAGTTCCCAGTATTAATACTACCTTCAAACTAGGTGCTTCGAACGTCCTGAATAATGATACCTTCCAGTTATATGGAGGTCCCAGAGTAGGTAGGTTAGTATACTTTTCAGTAGCTACTGACCTAACAAACTTGTAAGAATTACCTTCGAAATGTTTTAGCAAGAAGAAATTTTTGAAGGTTACTTGAATAATCTTCACGCTCTTTTAGACAAAAAGAAACAAGCAGTTTAAATATTAAAACCAAAAACTATGAGAAAACTCTCCACACTATTTACACTATTCTTGGTGTCTCTGTTAAGCTTTCAGGTTTCTGCCCAAACCCGATACCTTGACGAGGTATTCAGTGAGGTCGCTGTAGAAGAAATTACATACGCCAATAATATCAGTGTACTTACAGGGTCTCCTGCTCCTGTGGATCTGAAAGCTGACATTTATACACCTGTAGGAGACACAGCTACTAACCGTTGGGTTATGATGATGTGCCACTCTGGAAACTTCTTACCCCCCATTGTGAATGGTGCTTATAATGGAACCAAAAATGATAGTAGCATTACAGAAATGTGTAAGCGTTTTGCTAAACTGGGGTATGTTGCCATCAGCTTTGAATACCGTTTAGGATGGAATCCCGTTTCTCCTGATCAAAATGTAAGAACAGGAACTATCCTGAATGCTGCCTATAGAGGACTTCAAGATGCAAGAACCCTAGTAAGATTCTTGAGAAAATCAGTGGCAGAACAAGATAATCCATATGGAATTAATGATGCTAAGATTGTTGTTGGTGGTCAGGGCACAGGTGGATATGTATCAATGGGTGCTGCCTTCCTGGATGATTTCAATAAAATCATTCTCCCTAAGTTCATCAACTTTGACTCTATGCCTGCACAGGTATATGTAGATACTCTGCTGGTAGGGAACATAGAAGGAACTAGCGTAGGCGCCATCAATATTCCTAACCATGTAGGATACTCATCAGACTTCAATATGGTCTTCAATTTGGGAGGTGCCTTAGGAGATTCTTCCTGGATAGATCCAGGTGATATGCCTGCTGTAGGGTTCCATACTCCACTAGATATAAATGCTCCCTACGATATAGGGGATGTAAAAGTTCCTACCACTGGAGATATTGTTATCGGTCAGGCTTCAGGATCTTTCTCTGTTTCAGAGATATCCAACCGCTTTGGGAACAACCAGATATTTACAGAAGCAGGCTTCAATGATGTATTTACCCAGGCGGCTGACCTTCATAATGAAGGTAATGAAGGACTATTCCCATTTGTGAGAAGGCCTGTAGCTCCAGGAGAATTATATGACTGTGGATTTGGTGTACAGCTTCCAGCTGTGGATGAAGGCGGTCCATGGGACTGGTGGGACCAGGCAGACTTCATAGCTACTTGGGACATAGCTACCGGTGGGGAGCCCGTTCCTGGTGCAGTAGCTAACTGTAGCCAACTAGCTTCTAACCCTGATATGTCTCCTGAGAAAGGAAGAACATACATAGACTCTATTATGGGATATCTAGCCCCTAGAATGAACGCTGTTCTCCTAGCTACCTCTTCTGGTGTGTCTACCAGCATAGATAATACTATTAAGGAGAGCGTTTCCTTTGGCGCTTACCCGAATCCTACTAACGGGATTTTATACATACGCTCTTCTGAAGCGCTTAGAAAAATTACCGTATATGACATAGCTGGAAGAGAAGTTCGCGTGGTAGACGGAATCCGTGGAACTGGTATAGATTTAGAAAGAGGTGATATTCAAGCGGGTATGTATATCATACGAGCAGACTTTGATAAGGCCAGCGTTACCCAAAAGGTGATGTGGCAATAAAAGTATAAATCTCTTTACTATATGATATGGGGCCGATCTAAGATGATCGGCCTTTTTTTATGGCGTAAATTATAAGATCAAGTATCATTAGTGAATGAACATCATTCCTATCTTGCTAACATATAACAGCCTCATCCAATTAAGGGGTAAGACCTCAACCTCAACTCAGCCCTTATGAAAAATACGTACGCCCTACTCACGGGATGGATGATGTTATGCTCCCTCCAGGTAAGAACTTTATGATTGTAGAACTCCAGGTGTACCGCTACTTCATGCTACGGAAGAAACAAGCCCATGGGATTGGTGAAATGAGGCAGACTTCATAGCTAGCTGGGATTCCGCTACCGGTGGAGACCTCGTTCCTGGCGCATTAGCTAACTGTAACCAGTTAGCTGTCAACCCTGATATGTCCTCTGAGAAAGGAAGAACGTATATAGACTCCATTATAGGCTATCTGGCACCTAGAATGAATGTGGTGCTTCAAGCTACTGCTACCGGAGGCACTACCAGCATAGATAATGCCCTCAAGAAAAGTATTTCCTTTAGGGTTTATCCCAATCCTACAAATGGCATCCTAAGGATTCAATCTTCTGAAACACTTAGAAAGATTACCGTATATGATGTAACTGGTAGAGAGGTAAGCGTAGTAGATGGTATCCGTGGGACAGGAATAGGCTTAGAGAGAGGGGACATACAGGCGGGTATGTACATTATTCGAGCAGACTTTGATAAAGTCAGCCTTACCCAAAAGGTCATATGGCAATAAGAAGATATCAATATGGCTGTAGGTCGACCTGTTCAGATCAACCTGTTCAACATCATGTTCCTATTTTATTAGTAAATACTGTTAGGGTCAATTTTATCACTTCCCTAAACATATTCCCTATTAAGGCACCTTAAGTCATTTCCGAAACAATGATTTTAGCATATACAACAGGTGGAGAGATTTCATTATCTACCTTAGTCTCCACTAAGTGTTGATAATCATGAAAAAACTTAGAAAGTTTTCCATAATGGATACCGCTTTTTCGTAGTTGTGCTCCTATTTCTGCAAGGTTTGCCCATCCGGTATCATTTGCGCAAGCTGATACAGCAGCAATAATGGCAGATTCTATTCCGGCTTTATCCACTTGATTATATCTCATAATCCTTTGAATGGCTGATCTATGATTGATTGTGTATTTAATTATACCAAGTTTTCTCAGTGAGTTAACAAGTCCTTTTCCTTGCTCTCTTCATTCTTTATCTATACTTGATAAGTACAGGCTATTATTTATTCCATCACCAACTATTTACAATAAAAATATATTTTATATTCTCACAAAATATATTGTAGTAAGAGGCCATTATTGGCTCGCAGATGGCACAAATAGATTAAATAGCTGTTCATTTTTTAATTCTCCCTCTTCTACCTACTTCTGAGCCTATACAACTGATAGAATACCCTAGCTGAAGGGAAAAATTCTATCTATCATGGAAAATAGTCTTTCTGCATACTGTAACCGTCATTTTATACAAGTATAAGGCCTTCTCTTAATAACAATTTACTCTTCTCGATTTAACTGATGAAAGAATATTTTTAAAAAGGAAATATCATCGTATTTCTTATGAAGTATTCATATGATTTGCCGCTTTAATGTCAGCAAATCTATCTATAGGAGCATAGCTCTTACTGATCTTCTAAAGCGCTTTAGGGATTCACTATCAATTAGTTAAATCCTAAAATCTGTTAACATGAGAAAGTCAACTTTTTCAGCACCCAAAATGGGTCGCAGCATTATCTATGCATTTTTTCTACTGTTACTAAGTGCGCCTGTACTCTGTGATGCGCAGATTATCATCCTGATAGAGGAAGGAAATAGAGGGGGAGGGATATATCAAAGTCCAGTTCTTCCTACTAGTACTCCTACCCTACCTTCTAGCAAGGTGAGTTTTACCTCTGGACAAGGTAGTGGAATATCTTTTAGTGTAGTTCCTAATCCAGCTTCCACTACAGACAATATTACTTTATCTGTACTGACAGGGGTACCTACTGATATAAAGGTTTCTGATAGTCAGGGAACTATCCTTTATCAGAGTCCTACTTCTTCAGCCAGCAGCCTCCACACCCTTTATCTAGACCCAGGTATGTATTATGTGAGCTTGGGGGATGGAAGTAGTTGGGAGAGTAAAATCCTTTCTATCCAATAATGCGGGGGAGTAAGTTTGAGTCCAGGCTCTTTAGGGGCCTGGACTACATTTATATTCTCTCTTTTATCTTTTTTAGGAGCCAGAATTTGAGTTTAAAGTAGGTTTCATTCCCAATTTGGTCAGCTAGTTTCTGTAGGGCTACCTTTCTGGTAGGAGACTTCCTTATCTCTTCTTCTTTAGTTAAAGAAACTAGCTTGGAGAAATGTGTAACACTTTTATAAAAGTGATCAAACATCCGCTTTGTGAATTTCTCCTTGTTATACTTGATACGTTTTTTTAGGCTCTCTACATTCTTTTCTAGCGTAGAGAAGTCATGCCTTTCAAAGTAAACTTGAAGAATCAATAGTTGGTGATCTATCATGGCAGCTGTACTTTCCAGTTTTACTGCTTTTATGGGTTTTAAAATTTGTTCATACTTCCCTTCTAAAAACTGAATTTCTGCCATGTAAATAGCCATAAAGTCCCTTTGCTGATCTTTAGCCAAACTCTTCCCTACCTCTACCACTCTTTCCTTAGCTTTCTCTATCCAACCTTCTTTATCTTTACCATCTGATAATTCTGCTATTCTCAGGACATTTATCATCAGACTACGGATATATTTTATATCCAGAAACTCAGGTAAGTTTCGCAGATGCTCCTCAGCCCATATATTAGTATCATAGGCAAGCTTAAAGAAGTCTAATTGCTCTTCTCTGGCAGCAACCAAATTCCCCAGCACCTTTTTGAATAGATTACTGAAGGTACGGTACACATTAATGCCCTGGTCTGAAGGGAGCTTAGTAGCAATCTGTGTAAAGGTACCCCAGGTTAAGGATAAGTCTATTTTATCTCCTCTAAGGCCCCTGTACTGCTCTCTCAATACATACAGCAGGGGCTCCTTTAGAAGTTCTTCTTTAGGTAAAGGCTCAAGAAGTTCCGCTATGTATTCTCCCGTAGGAAAATCAATTTCATACCCTAGTAAATCTGTAGCTGTTTGCCCAGCTACCAAATAGTTAAGCACCTCAAAGGAAACTGCCCTTTCATAGGCTTTCATGGGGGCCTCAAAGATACTTTTCTCCGGATGCATTCCCTGCCTTAACTCATAAGATAGCCACAACTTATCAAGTTGGTGGATGTGGTGATAGCACTCTGCCTCCTTAACAGGCTTCCTACTCACCCTTTTATGGCTTTCCTTCATAATTTTAGGAAATAAGGATAAGGCATTTCTGTTTAGCAGTAGTTGGAGCAGATTAGCTTCCAAAAGCATCTCCTGACTTTCTAGCTGCCTCCAGGCTAGATACTTCCTAATAGCGGGGATTAGCTCATCAGAAAGTTTTCTTAGTTGCTCCCGCGTCAAGACCTTTCCTTCCACTACAGAAGCAGCCACCACCTCCTCAGGAAGCTCCTTACAAATAGCTTCACAGAGCTTTCTTACCGTATCTTTTTTCCCCTCAAAGAATGATGTCAGCCAGAAGGGTAACATTTCTTTTTCCTTTATACTTAAAATGGAAATAATTTCCGTTAATCTTCTAGGGACTAAGGTGGTCTTTTCTTTAACAGCCATAATGGTAGTGCTGACCTGCTTTTTACACAGTTTTTAAAAAAATTATCCAATACTAGAAAATCGGCAAAAAAATTTTAAAAACCGTCTTTTACAGTCAGAAATAGCTATTTTTTTTCTGACAACCTTCGGCAAATCAGGAATTTTTCTCTTCTACATTGTGAATTTCTCTCCCTATCATTGTTACAAGGATAAGATTCTATCTCAGAACGGATAATCTTAAACTTTTTGGTCCATTGTTAGGGAGGATCAAAAACTGGTATTGTTAGGGATAATACCATAGCGGGCGGTGCTCACACACACCCGCTTTTTTTCTACACTTATTCCTCTCTTAGAGGCTATTAATCCATTCTCTGATAAGAGAAACGCCTTCTTTGTGAATGAGCTTTCTCCCAAGCTCTGGCATCATCACACCTGGATCTTCAGAATTAATCCTATAATACAGAATAGACTGTTCCGCCTTTCCCGGCTCTATGTCATGTAGTAATCCACCAGACCCTCTGCCTGCGGCTACCGGCGTCTTTAGCATCCCCCTGGCAGTAGGGTCCTGCTGATCATACTCCAGGAATAAGCCAGTAGTACTAGCCGGGCCATCAGGATTATGACAGTGGGCGCAGTTAATGTCTAGCCAAGCCCTTGCCCGCTCTTCTAAACTCCCGCTGTTAGGATCATTCCACACTGCCACATAGGGTATCTCATTAGCTTCCGGTAGACCATCTAATAATCCATGATTCTTCCAGAAGGCGAGTTGGTTTTCACTTCCTTCCTGATAGGACAATGCTCCATTTAATTGTTTGGCTGAAGGCCCTATAGGAGTCATTTCTCCCCCCATACTATGGCAGCCTTTACACTGGTTCATATTAGGGAAGACGTAATTTACTTTGCGCTTCTTCCCTCTTTCATCCTTCCAGCTTACCTCCTTCATTCCCCCGGCTACCTCCAGATAGGCTTCTGTCTGCTCTTCATTCCAGTGGTATGGAACGGCTTTCCAACCATCATCCTCATGCAATAATAGCCTGGTTTCCATCAGCTTACGGCCCTTATCCGGGGACCTATGATCTACTGGATAGTAGAAGGTCTTTATGATAACGGTTCCCTTAGGGAAGGATAAGACTCCCTTATCTTTATAGCTTGCTTGTGTTCCTTCAGGGAGCTTGATAAACCTAAGCTTTTCAGCATAATCAGAAAATAAGGGCGTATTCAAGCTGTATGGGATTACCCCATCCGCTGGAAGTTGGTCTGCAGGATTTCCACTGAAGAAGTTATACTCACTTAACTTCATGGGATACTTTTGAAGCTTTTGTTCACCTACAGAAGGACTGTAAAAACCGCTGGATACAAACAGTCCCAGCCCCAACATAAATAGAATCCCCAAACGTAGCGTAGTCATTCTTTCCTGACAATTAAGGTGATACAGCTAGTTCTGGTGCTTTTAAAGATTCCGTACTACAATCATAAGGAGCCAAGTCATAGCTTATATTGTTAAAATCATTGGCTGCGTCCAGATTTGTGAATCTGGCATTCTGGTTGTTTCTAATGCAAAGTACCTTATAATCTTCTCCCGCTCTCTCTTCATCTACTATCCCGTCATATAGTATGTCAGGTACCTTTCGGCCGTACTTTAGGAAAAGTAACTTCCCTATCCGGCTACTTAGAGATGGTAGCCTTTTCTCTTTCTCAAAGCGGTTATCATGTACATAGATTTCAGAAGGATAGGGATAATAGGCTTCATCTTTAATCTCTTCTTCCGTGATGAAATAACTTATTATGGATACCCCTACCGTTTTGTGGCCTATGATATCATTCTTAAATACCTCCACCTGATTAGTTGCAAGAATCATGATTCCTGAGCCAGGAGGAACTTTTCCTACTATATTTCCCTTAGGGGCAAAATTCTTGTAGTTGTTATTCTCCACCTTATTATTAAATACCCTCACGTTACCCCCCTTCTTTTTGGGTAAGTCTGGCAAATCAAACACAAGAATTCCTCCTGTATTTTCATAAGCATAGCAGTCATGTACATCTGCCATGGTGGTATTTTCTATTTCTATCCCGGCAACATTGTGATGGGCCGTGCTATTTCTCACTATTACGTTATGAGACTGCCCTACATAGATCCCTGCATCTGAGGCACCTATGGCCGTACAATTATCTATTAATACATTGCTACAGTTTACAGGGTAAAATCCATAAGCTCCGTTCTTTTTGTTAGGCTTACCTGTCCACTCTACCGTGACATTCTTACAAATGAATCCATCTACGTCCATAGCTTTAATACAATCCCCCTTAGCATCCTGGATAGTCATATCCATCATGGTGATGTGAGAAGAGTTAGTAATCCTGAGCCCCTCTGCTCCTGCCTCCTGCTTTTCAAAACTTAAAATTGTCTTTCCTTCTCCGGCACCTTTTAATACTACCCGCTTCTTTTCATCCATAGAGAGTGTTTGGGAAATGGGGTGGGTGCCTGCCTCCAGATAAATGGTATCTCCATCTTCTGCCATGATCATTTGGGTTTGTAGCATCTTTTGGAAAGACTGGGCATGACATAGGCATGTACTGACAATTAGCCAAGTGAGTAGTAGGAGTGTTTTTTTCATGATGAGTAAAGTAAAATGTTGACTTTTAGTCGTTCTAATCCTAAAATAACTATCAATAATAAATATAGCAACTACTCAATTTTTTTACCACCTACTAAATATGCCTAAAAAAAGTATTGCAGAGATAAGGAAGCAGGAGATCATTGAGCATTTCTACGCAGTTATTATTTCTGAAGGATTTGAGAATGCATCTATGGGGAAAGTGGCCAAAAGGATGGAAGTACATTCCAGTTTGCTCATCCATTACTACTCTAATAAAGAAGAGATGATACTGGCCTTAATAGACTTTATGGTAGAAAGATATGAGCAGACCTATTTACCACTCTTAGCTGAAACCGGTTCTTCAGAAGAAAGGATACAACTAGTGCTGGATTCTCTTTTTAGTGCTACATGGGATGAGCTTACAGATTCCAGCTGCTTTTACAGCATATATCCTTTGCTGTTATTCAAAGAATCTGTCAAAGGGAAATTCCAGGAACTTTACCATAAGTTCAGTACAGTGTTAATGGATGAAATTTCGTTAGCCATTCAAGCGGGGGTAATTCCTCCAAAAGATCCTTTATTAACTGCAAGAGTATTGATTACCATGCTAGAAGGTGCTAATTTTTATGGGAATATTTTAGATGATGCTGAGCAGAATCAGCAGTTACTGGCTGCGCTTAAGCAAGAAGCACAGCACATGCTAAATCGTTAATTATAACTTTATCCTATGAAACTATCCGCAGATCTTGTTATAGCCAGTCCTAAGGGATGGATAGAAGCTGTGCTGGCTGATTTTGATGCTTTCTTGCTGGATCATGCCAACTGTGAACGTAAAGCTTCCTCCATGGCCATGAGTTTTGTGGCAAAATATCCTGACAGGCTGGAAATCATTCCTGAACTGATTGAAACAGCCATAGAGGAGCTGGAACACTTCAGAGATGTTTACAAGATCATGGAAGAACGAGGCTTACAACTTCCTTCCCAGATGACCGAAGATTTATACATGAAAAAACTGTTGGCTGCCTGTAGACATGGGCGGGAAGAGAGGTTTATGGATAGAATGCTACTAGCGTCTGTAGTGGAATGTAGAGGAGCGGAAAGGTTCAGAATGGTATATGAAAACCTTCCTGAAGGTAAGCTTAAAAAGTTTTATCACAGGCTCTGGGCTTCTGAAGCCAAACATGGGCATATTTTTGTAAAAATGCTCCTGAATTATTTTGAGAAAGAGCCTGTTTATAAACGGCTTGATGAGCTGATACAGGTAGAAGCTGATATACTATATAGTCTGGAACTAAAAGCTGCTTTACACTAACACTCAGCCTGTTAGGTAAGAAAGGCACCTATTTAGGTCAAGAAACCTCGGACACGATTATTTTCTTAAGGCAGGCAAGATGGGAGGTAACATGAAAAGAGAATTAACTAAGCTCAGAAGGTTCTATTTGATCGCGTTGGGGTCTATAGTCCTGGTTATTGTAGGTAGTCAAGTCATCCTTCAAAGCTTTATTCAGCTTCAGCTGGATGACAGTAAGGTCATCAATATAGCTGGTAGGCAGCGGATGTACAGTCAAAAACTGGTCAAAGGAATATTAGCTGCTCAGCATGATCCTAGTCAGCAAGACACCTACCTAAAAGAAGTCGAAAGTATACTTGAGGACTGGATTACTTGCCATCAAGCCTTACAATTTGGGAATGAAGAGATGGGGATAGGCCCTGTTCAGAGTGCTGTTATAGACAGCATGTTTTATGATATTTCCCCCTACCAAAAACAAATGTCTGTAGCAGTACAATCTGCTGTAGACGGCCTATCAGAGGGGCGGGACATAGCCCCATTCCTCCGCATTCTGTTCACTAATGAGCAAGAGTTCCTTCCCAGGATGGATAGAATTGTAGGGCAGTTTGATAAAGAGTCCTCTATGGGAATTTCGTGGGTCAAAAATCTAGAAGTAGCCCTGGCTGTGCTGGCGCTCATTGTCCTATTATTAGAAGGTATATTCATCTTCCGGCCTGTGTTTAAGAGTCTTTCCACTTCTTTTAAAAGTCAAAAAGAAACGGAAGAGAAGCTTCTGAAACAAAATGAAGGACTTAGGATAGCTCAACAGGAGGCAGAAGCTGCCAGCAGGGCCAAGTCTCGCTTCCTGGCCAACATGAGCCATGAAATTCGGACCCCCATGAATGGTATCATAGGCATGACCAGCCTACTATCTAATACCTCCTTGGACCTGGAACAGTTTGAGCTGTTAGACACCGTAAGAAGAAGTGCGGATAATCTTTTGGTGATCCTCAATGATATTTTAGATTTCTCCAAGATAGAAGCCGGTAAGATTCATCTTGAAGCTCACCACTATTCTCTTAGAAAAGTAATAGAAGAATCCCTAGATCTACTAGGCCCGGCAGCTGACCAAAAAGGACTGGATACCCTCTACAACTGGGATGTATCTATTACCAGAGAAGAGTATGAGTTTGATTCTACGCGTTTAAGACAGGTATTTCTGAACCTCATAGGAAATGCGATCAAGTTTACCTCTGCAGGCCAGGTTCAGGTCAATACCACTAAGGTAGAGGAGAATGATACCCACACCATTTTTGAAATCCATGTGATTGATTCCGGAATAGGGATTCCTCCGGAGAAGCTGAAAAATCTTTTTCAAGCTTTTCAACAGGCTGACAGTAGCACCACTCGTAAGTTTGGGGGAACCGGCTTAGGCCTGGTTATCAGTAAAAAGCTAATAGAACTCATGGGGGGAGAAATGAAGGTAAAAAGTGAAGAGGGCAAGGGATCAGACTTTTATTTTACCATTCCCCTGAAGAAGAGTTCGCTCCAGGAACAGAAGCCTTTCCTGGGTGTCAAAACGCTAAAAGGGAAAACAGCCCTTATCGTAGATGATAACACAGCAAATAGGGCACTATTAGAGAAGCTGTGCCTTAGCTGGGGAATGGAGTATGTATCAGCAGAAGATGGGCATCAGGCTAATCAGACCTGTAAGGAATTAGCCACGCCCCCAGACGTATTATTGCTGGATTTTAACATGCCAGAAATGAATGGGGATGAGCTAAACATAAAACTGAAAGAGATCCCGGGGTTTAATAATATTCCTTCTCTTCTATTATCTTCCTCAAATTACACTCCTGAGCATCCTGACTTATTTCATGCCATCTACCTAAAGCCTGTCAAACACCTTATTATCAGGAATAAGCTCATAGCCCTCTTTTCAGGGGTTGACAGCTCTGAAAAAGAAAGTAAGAAGGTACGTAAGAATGATATAGACGGGTTATTTTCCCAGAAATATCCACTTTCCATCTTGGTGGCTGAGGATAATAAGGTCAACCAGAAGTATATCACCAAAGTATTTTCCCGCCTGGGATATGAGATTCAAGTGGTGGATAATGGCCAGAAAGTACTGGATGTCCTTGTACAGGAAAGCTATGATCTCATATTCATGGACTTAAATATGCCGGTAATGGATGGTATCAGTAGTACCTTACGCATACGGTCTGATGAGAACCTACATCCACAGCCTGTCATTATAGCCATGACTGCCAACGCTTTTTCAGATGACAAGGAGAGGTGCATGGAAGCAGGAATGAATGACTACCTCAGTAAGCCTGCAAAAATTGAAGATATCATTCAGCTGACCCAAAAATGGGCTGATAAGATTAAGCAGGAAAAAGCCAGTTCTTCGGATTAGGTCATTTTTTATATACCTTTGCTCATGGAAATGAAACAGGGCAAAGTGTTCATAATTTCTGCCCCTAGCGGAGCTGGAAAGTCAACTTTAGCGAGAATCCTCCTACAGAAATACGATTTTTTTGAGTTTTCCATTTCTGCTACCACAAGGCCTCCCAGATCATATGAAACAGAAGGGGTAGACTATCATTTCCTTTCAGCAGATATATTTCGTCAAAAGATCATGGATCATGCCTTCCTGGAATGGGAAGAGGTCTATCCAGGTAGGTTTTATGGAACCTTACAAGCAGAAGTAGATAGGATTTTGGCAGCAGGCAGGTATCCTGTGTTTGATGTGGATGTAGAGGGGGGACTTAGTATAAAGGAGAAATATGCAGAACAGGCCGTATCCATCTTCATTATGCCTCCCAGCAGAGAAATACTAAAAGACCGGCTGAGAAAACGGGGTACTGAATCTGAATCAGATATTGAGAAAAGATATAAGAAAGCGGAGGTAGAAATAGCCTATGCCAGTAGATATGACCATGTGGTGTTAAATGATGAGCTTGACCATGCTGTCTCCCAGCTCATGAGTATAGTAGATTCTCACTTACAAAAAGCCTGAAGTTTATGGCTAAAACTATCAGTGGGTCCTTCATCCCTAGAGCTGAAAAATCACCATCCCTTTCTATTGGACTCTACTTTGGGTCTTTCAATCCGGTGCATACGGGCCACTTAATTATAGCCCAGCACGCCCTGGAGCAGGCCAAGTTTGACTACGTATGGTTTGTCATTTCTCCTCAGAATCCTTTCAAGCAAAAAAAGAACCTTCTTCCTGCTTATGAACGCTTAAAGATGGTGGAACTAGCACTGGAAGGGAATGAACGCATGATGGCTTCAAATGTAGAATTTAGGCTCCCAAATCCTTCTTATACCATAGATACCCTAACACACTTAGCAGATACCTATAAATCTTACGCCTTCTCTCTGATCATGGGGCAGGATAATCTCACCCATTTCCATAAGTGGAAGAATTATGAGAGTATCTTAAAGTATTACTCGGTATGGGTATATCCGAGACCCGGCTATGTTCCCGGAGAAATAGACAGCCATGAGCATATTCATATCTTTGAAGCGCCCTTACTGGATATATCAGCCACTTATATCCGCCAGAAACTGAAGAATGGCCAGTCTGTAAGGTACTTAGTTCCTGATACCGTTTTCCAGTATATGACATCCGAAGCACTGTATTCCTAATCCACAGATATGAAATTAGTCCGTCAAATTCCGAATCTCATTACCCTCCTAAACCTGGGATTTGGTCTTATAGCTGTATGGCTGGTTCTGATTGGGGAAATAGGAATAGCTTCTCTCTTTATGCTCTTGGCACTGGTTTGTGATTATGCTGACGGATGGGTAGCCAGGATATTAAACGCCGCCTCAGATATAGGGAAAGAATTAGATTCTTTAGCGGATCTGGTAAGTTTTGGGGTAGTACCCGGCTTTATGATGGCCGCTTTACTGCAGCGCTCCGTATCTCCTACTGCTGAAACTATGATTTGGCCTCCTCAGGAGTTTTCCCTGTGGGCAGTTGGCTTATTAATTCCCCTTTCATCAGCCCTTAGGCTAGCTAAGTTTAATATTAGCACTAACCAGACCTATTCTTTTATTGGGCTCCCTACCCCGGCTAATGCTATCTTGATAGCCTCTCTTGCCCTTACCGTTTACCTAAGTCCAGCTAACTGGCTAGGCGTTTTTCTCCAGCAACCCGAGGTGCTAGTGGTCCTCACCCTGCTATCAGCTTATTTAATGCAAGCAAATATTTCTCTGTTTTCTTTCAAGTTTTCCTCCTACGGCTGGGCTGAAAATAAGATCAGATATATTTTTATTCTGCTCTGTTTGATCTTACTTGGCATTTTTCAGTATCATGCTATCCCCTTGTTAATTTTCCTGTATATTGCGCTCTCTTTAATTTTTCGTCCAAAACATCTGTAAGCTTACTGTAGTGAAATACAAAGTTTCAGTCCATATTATGCCTAGAGAAGAAATTCTTGATCCGCAGGGAAAAGCAGCACTGCTAGGCCTTCATAACCTGGGGTTTGATAGCATAGGACAGGTACGCATAGGAAAACAGATTGAGCTGGAGCTTATTGCAAGTGATGAAGCACAGGCGAAACAGATGGTAGAGTCAGCCTGTAAAAAGATGCTGGCTAATACTGTGATGGAACAATACTCATTCTCCATAAAACAGGCCTAATGTGTTACTAACCCCACGTATTTTTTAACCATTTAATATACTTTAACATCCAAGCGATTATGGAAACCATGGTGAAAACAAGCCGGTTGGAACTGGTTGACGGTCGCTTCCAATTACAGGGACAAGATGTCCTTGACATTTGTGAGCGATTTGGTACTTCTCTTTACGTGTATGACGCTGCCAGAATCGAGGAAAAATACAAACAGATGGTTCAGGCTTTCTCAGGATTGAAGTGTAAAATTAAATTCCCTGTCAAAGCCTTATCTAACATAAATATTCTCAAGCTTTTTAAACGCTTAGGTGCTGGTTTAGACACAGTGTCTATCCAGGAAGTTAAGCTAGGGCTTAAAGCAGGCTTTGACCCTTCTGATATCATCTTCACCCCTAACTGTGTTTCTTTTGAAGAAATTAAGCAGGCAGTAGGATTAGGGGTGATGATCAACATAGACAACATCTCTATTTTAGAGCAGTTTGGCCATGAGTATGAGGGGAGTGTGCCCGTTTGTCTTAGGTTTAATCCTCATATCTATGCAGGAGGAAATAATAAAATCCAGGTAGGCCATATAGATTCTAAGTTTGGTATCTCTGTGTACCAGAGAAGGCATGTGCAGAGAATCATTCAGGCTAGTAATATACAGGTAGTAGGCCTTCACGTACACACCGGATCTGATATTCTAAACGCTAACTCCTACATACAGAGTGCAGAGATCATGTTTGAGCTGGCCAGGGACTTCAAGGGGCTTACCTTCATTGATTTTGGAAGTGGCTTTAAGGTAGCTTATAAGGAGAATGACCATACCACTAATATTGAAGAAATAGGGAAGAAACTCCGTGAAGCCTATACTGACTTTGTGGATGATTACGGCAAGGAAGTGGAGATCTGGTTTGAACCAGGTAAATATATGGTGAGTGAGTCCGGCTACTTCTTCATGAAAGCCAACGTCATCAAACCCACTCCTGCTACCGCCTTTGTAGGGGTAGACTCCGGCTTAAATCATTTCATTAGGCCTATGATGTACGGAGGCTATCACCGCATCATCAATGTATCTAACCCATCCGGTACCAAACGTATCTATACTGTGGTAGGATATATTTGTGAAACGGATACCTTTGGGTCCGACAGAAAAATGTCTGAGGTGAGAGAAGGGGATATCCTGTGCCTGAAGAATGCAGGGGCTTACGGTTATTCCATGAGTTCCAACTATAACTCAAGGTATAGGCCGGCAGAAGTGCTGCTAATAGATGGACAAGCCCACCTAATCCGGAAGAGAGAAAATTTTGATGATTTACTGAGAAATCAGGTAGAGATAGATGCCTTAGGCTAAGAGACTTCTAGCGGTTATATCCCATAATGCTGGTCCATAAATAGGGCCAGCTTTTTTTCTTCCCATGCCCATTGTTCAGGGGTATGCTGTACTTCCCACTTACTCAGCTCCTCCCATATCTGAAGTGGATCACTCTCCTTATGAAAATAAGGAATCCCAAGTGAATACTGTTGATGATAGGCCAGCCAAGCTTCCATAGGGGTAAAAATGACAGGCTTCCCAAAGGCCATAGCTTCAAAAAATTTAGTAGGTAATTTTCCACGGATCTGAGGTAGGTCATGATACAGCCCCATAATAGCTGTAGCGTGAGCTATCAGCATTTTTATCTTGTGGTAAGCCACGTATTGCGTACCGCCTACTAAAAGAAAGGAGTCCTGTAACTTATTTCTATAAACAAATGCTTCAATTCTCTCTACGGTAGCCTGAAAATGGGTATGACCTGCTATTACCAGGGGGATGTTTCTATGCTGGTTAAGCTCAGCCCAGAATTGAAGACTATCAAATACACCCCAGGTTTCTGTAATAGTCCCCGTGTATAAGAGGTAGTCATTAAAAGGAAGCCTAGGCCTCGCAGGTTTTTCCTCTGTTTTCCTGAATTTATTCTCAAGAACTATATACTTTTCTCTGGGTACGTTAAGGATATTCTCGTAACACTTTTCTGCGTAACTGACAGTCTGAAGGGAGGCACTAAGCTTTCTCTCTACCACCTTTATGGTGTAAGCTAAGATGCGTCTAAGTAGCCTGGGGTAGGTATGCCCATGGGCTATATTCTTTTGGTAGTCCTCATGCACATCATAATGAAAATGCATACGCCCCTTTAGAACAGCTACTAGCCACAGTAACTCGGGCGTGTGAATGATAACCAGATCAGGCTGTAGCCTTTTCAGCTCTCGCAAAATAATCCTATGTGCTTTGAACCTTCCTTTAGCCCATCTTGAGAAAGAAGGAAAAGGAATCACCCTGAGTTTGTTGGATAAGTGGGGAGGAGCCTCTTGATCCTGCCCTATCAGCCAAACCTCATGCCCATGATTGAGCTGGCTTAGGGCCCATTTATGGTACATCCTACTGTGAAAAACGGGATTAAGAATACTTACATGACATATTCTCATGCCAAGAATCAGTTTTTCTGAAATAATTCTTCAGGGAGAAGCTTGATCTTCCAGATGATAAGTACATACACTACTGCGGCCCATAAGGTACTCCAATACCAGGCTAACTGAAAATATTCTCCTACCCAAAAACAGCCAGTAAGGA
>JBCCLI010000006.1:0-44182 GCA_039026975.1 Bacteroidota bacterium
AGAGGTGGTGGCATAGACTCGGTTCTGTAACACATAGGACAGGACCGCATCTAAGGGATAAACCTAAAAAGATGATGAAATCCCTCCTTTACTCAGCACTATTAGTAGGGGGCAGTGTTTATGCCCAGCAACATCTTCAAGTATCTGCAAACAAGTTGTTTCAAGAAATATCACGAGAAGAATACGATATACAGCTTCTATACTACACGGATAAAGCTGTCCAAGGTGAAAGTGTGAAAGAAGTTTTAGAGAATGCTCAACATGTCCTCGCCCAACTTCTTGAGGAAATTCCTGAGAATAAAATCCAGTATAGTTACAGAATTGGGAAGTGGAGTGTGGGGCAGGTCCTCCAACACCTCATAAGCTATGAGAAAATTATGACTGAAAGGGCTTTAATCATTGCTGGAGAAATAACAGGAGACTATCAATATCAAGTCTATACCCAGTCTTCAACGGCTGCCGGAGGAAGGAATAAGACTAAATCTCAGTTAATAGAAGCGTTTTTGGAAACCCGGAAGAACACTATAGATGTATTCAACAAACTTTCTGATGAACAACTCCTGGCCATTGGTAGACTTGACGGCTTTAAAACCTCCGTGAGAATGATCAGCCTATGCATATCAGGTCATCAAACCCATCATTTTCAGGTACTGAAAGATAGATACAAAGTGTTTGAGGAGTAAGTCTTACTGGGGAGTTAGAGGAGGTGAATATGTGGTTTCCTTCTGACAGTAGTAAATATTCCAGGAAAGAAAAAGCAATAAGAAGTAAGAAAGAGCGAAAATTGGCAAACCGGACCATCCGAAAGACCGTGAAGGAGGCGGGATTATTTTGATATCCTAAAACCCCAATCATTTTTGTTAGTTATTACCCTTATGATGAATTTTCTGATTCGGCATAGGGGGAAGCTATTGGCGGGCTTGATAGGCGTAACCCTGCTGATGGTATATGGTCTTACCTCCCTGAGAATAGATTTCAGTTTTGATAGCTTTTTTCCCAGAAATGAACCTGAGTACCTCTACTACCAGTCATTTCAAGAGCAGTTTACAGAAGAGCAGAACTACCTCATTCTGGTAGCTTTAAAGGGCCCCGGTGAGAATGTATTCGAGAAAGACTTTCTCACGGAAGCTGATCAGGTATTTCAAGAGCTTGCTGAGTTAGAAGGGGTAGACTCCAGCGTATATATGAGTACGGTTCCCTACATAAGATTTACGGGAACGGGGATGTCTTCTAAACCATACCTGGATTTTTCTACGGAAGAAACGCTTTCAAAGTCCCAGAAACTTATTCTCAAAGACAGTAGCTTAATAGGAAGCTTCATCACTCGAGATTTGGAGTATGTATGTGGGTACTTCTTCATAGCTCCAGAAATCTTTGATACGCCGGGAAGAGATAAGCTTAGCAATGCTATAGATGAGGTGTTGGCTGAAGTGCCTTTTGAGCAGGTAGTCTCCGGGATTCCCTACATACGGACGCAGTACGTGAAGAAAATAGGGAATGAACTTATCTTCTTTACGGGATTCTCCATCTTTCTCATTGTAGGGGTTCTGTTCTTCTTATACAGAAGTACCTGGGGGGTACTCATTCCGCTGGCAGCTACCCTGGTTTCTCTCCTATGGCTATTAGGATCCATGGGCCTTAATGGGCAGTCTATCAACCTCCTCAGCAATCTGCTGATTCCCGTCATGTTTGTGGTGAGTATGTCTGACGTGATCCACCTCATCACGAAGTTTCTGCATGAACTCCCCCGTCAGGACGACCCCAGAAAGGCCATGGAGGTTACCCTGAAAGAAATAGGGCTGGCGGTTTTTCTGACTTCGGTAACTACGGCCATAGGCTTTGCTTCCCTCATCGTGTCAAGGGTTCCACCCATTAGAACCTTTGGGATATATGCGGCGGCTGGCGTCATCTTCACCTATCTGATTTCTATCATCATTATCCCTAATGCCCTCTTGGTGTTGAAGAAGGCTAAGCTGATGCGGCATAAAGCTTTAGAGGGGCATCCTATCTGGGATGTGTGGATGGACAAGGTATATGCGTTTACCCATAGCAGAAGTAGGGGGATTTTGGTGGCCTTTGGGATCGCTATTCTGGTTTCTGTTTTCTACATCCCCAGGATTTCTACGGACATTTATTTATTGGAGGATATAGGCCCTAATGATCCCATCAGGATCTCCATGGAGTTTTTTGAGAAACAATCATATGGCTTACGGTCCTTTGAGATTGGTCTTCACGCCAAAGGGGATAAGCTGGTGACTGATCCTGCTATTCTGATGGAGATTGAGAAGATCCAGGATCATCTGCTTACCAAGCGTCAGTTTAGTCCCTTCCTCTCCGTAAGTACGTTCCTTAAGGAGGCTAACTACATCACCCACTACCGGCGACCCCAATACAAGCGATTGCCTGACTCTGAGGCAGAAGTAGATGAAATTCTGAATACTACGGGTTTTACAGCAGGGGAGAGTATCTTAAGAAACTTCTACAGTGAGGATGAGAAGGTAGCCAGAATCAGTTCTAGGCTACCTGATATTGGGACGGAAGCTTTAGATAGTATTTATCAGGATCTGGACCAGTTTATCATAGCGGAGTGTGACACTTCTCTATTCTCCTACCGATATACCGGACAAGCCTACCTAACGGAGGTAAACCTTGACTACCTGCGGACCAGTCTACTGTTGGGCTTATTGGTAGCCTTTGTGGTCATAGGCATTCTCATGGGGATTCTCTTTAAATCCTGGAAGATGCTATGGATGAGCATGATCCCCAATCTCATTCCCCTGATTTTTACCGGAGGGATCATGGGGATATTCGGGATTCCTTTGACAGCCTCTACGACTATAGTCTTTGTGATCGCCTTTGGGATAGCGGTAGATGATACCATCCACTTCCTAACGCGTTACCGTTTTGAGCGAAACAGGGGACTAGGAGTAGATGAGGCCATCAGAAAGACCATTCAAGGTACAGGAAAAGCGATGATCTTGACTTCTCTGGTTTTGATTTCTGGTTTTTGTTTGCTGATTACTTCTGACTTTGGCGGGACATTTAGCACTGGGCTATTTACCGGGCTGACGGTCCTGTTTGCTATCCTATCAGATTTATTTTTGCTGCCGGTATTATTACAGAAAATGGATAGGGAAGAGGAGAAGATTTCACTGTAGGTATATATCAAAATTAGCGGCGAGTATTACCCCTGCCGCTAGTTTTGATACAAACAAAATATCTGATTTAGGAATTTATGCTACTGATGTCATAGGCTGATAGGAAGACAGATAGGTAGGAGAAGCTATAGGCATTCTTTCTCCCTCTAACCATCCTCTTAATTTCTTTCTGGCTCTACTATACTGGGACTTAGAGGTAGCCTCAGAAATACCTAGGATTCTGCTGATCTCGCCGTGATCATATCCTTCTAGTAGGTACAGACTTAATACCATGCGGTATCCATTAGGGAGGAAGGTGATGGCTTCCTTCACTCGCTCCACATTAACGCCATAGTCTACCTCTTCATATACCTCTTCTATGAAGTCTGTTCCCTGGTCTTCTAGCTGTACAAACTCTGCTTTCCTTTTCTTGAGGTGATTGATGGCGGTATTTATCACTATTCTCTTTAACCAAGCCCCAAAAGTGGCGTCTCCTTTAAAGCTTTTGATATTTTTAAAAGCTCTCACAAAGGCCTCCTGAACCACATCCTCAGCTTCCATTTCATCCTGAGTAAATCTCATGGCTATATGGTGCATAGCCTTTACATACAGCTTGTAGATTTTGCACTGCGCACGCTGATCTCCTTGTGTGCAAGCTTGAATGAGCGTCTGGTGCGGCTGAGTTACGGGAGATGTGAATGATGACGTAGACATAGTTTCCTTACTTAGTGTTTCTTCCTCTAAAGTGTTTCTCGATACAATAGCTAAGATCGGGTAAGGATGCCTGAAGCTGAAACGAAGGAGAATAAACCCGTGAATACAGGGAGTGAATCCGACACAAAGCGGAGTATGTCAGATATAAGACAGGAATGAATCGGCAAAAAGTGGGGATGAGTAGGTAAGATTAAGTTTAAGTCTAAGCATAAGTTTAAGTCTAAGTCTAAGTCTAAGTTTAAGTCTAAGTCTAAGTTGAAGTTTAAATCTAAAGTAATAGCTACGTTTTGAATAGCCCTTAGGGCTGAACCTTTGGAAGAATAAGGAAGTTTTGATGCAGAGACGAAAAATCTTTCGTCTAGGCTCCTTAACAAAAGAAATTAGCCATACCGATAATTCGATATGGCTCATGTTTACAAGTAAAATCCTATTAGCCCACCGTTTGAATGATGGGAGAACATATTAGTATGCTTTCGCAAATAGCACCCTCTGGGTAGAGGGGTTACCTGAGTAAATACACTTCCCTTTTTCCTGTGGGTTGTTGACAGGGATACAGCGGATGGTGGCCTTGGTCTCTTCCTGGATTTTGGCCTCAGTTTCTGCTGTCCCGTCCCAGTGCGCACTGATAAAGCCTGGCAGGTCTTTTTCTATCTGCTCCCTAAATTCTTCCCAGCTATTCACTTCACAGGTGTGTGTTTCCCGGAAGGACTTAGCTTTATGGTAAATGCTTTTTTGAATTTCTTCCAATAGATCTTTAATCATATCGGGGAAGTGGGTAGGCATATCTATGCTTTCTTTGGTAGAGGTATCTCTCCTTGAGATTTCTACTTTTCCAGCTTCTATGTCTCTGGAGCCCATGGCTATTCTCACAGGAACTCCTTTCAGCTCCCACTCTGCAAATTTCCATCCGGGACTCTTCATCTCATCATCATCTATTTTGACGCGTATGCCCTGGGCTTTCAGCTGATCAGCCAGCTCATGTATACGTGGGTATACTACAGCCTTATCTTCATCCTTCCTCGCTATAGGAATCATAACTACCTGAAATGGTGCCAGAGCAGGGGGAAGCACCAGGCCTTTATCATCAGAGTGGGTCATGATGAGGGCACCCATAAGACGGGTACTTACACCCCAGGAAGTAGCCCATACATATTCCTCCTTATTATCCTGACTAGCGAACTTCACATCGAAGGCTTTAGCAAAATTCTGTCCCAGGAAGTGAGAGGTACCTGCCTGTAGGGCTTTCCCGTCCTGCATAAGCCCCTCTATACAGTAGGTCTCTAATGCGCCGGCAAACCTTTCACTCTCGGTCTTGATTCCTCTGACTACAGGGATGGCAAGGGTATGCTCAGCAAAGTCTCCATACACATGTAGCATTCTTTCTGCTTCTTCTATGGCTTCCTGCTCAGTGGCATGGGCAGTATGCCCTTCCTGCCAGAGAAACTCTGCGGTACGTAGAAACATTCTTGTGCGTAATTCCCATCTAACTACGTTAGCCCACTGATTGACAAGAATAGGTAAGTCCCTGTAGGATTGTATCCAGTTTCTGTAAGAACTCCAGATAATGGTTTCTGAGGTAGGCCTCACTATCAGTTCCTCTTCCAGCTTGGCCTCTGGATCTACAATGACCCCTTGCCCATCAGGATCATTTTTTAGTCTGTAGTGGGTCACTACAGCACATTCCTTCGCAAAACCTTCTACATGATCAGCTTCTTTGCTTAAAAATGATTTGGGGATAAAAAGCGGGAAGTATGCATTTACATGGCCCGTTTCCTTAAACATATCATCCAGGATACGTTGCATTCTTTCCCATATGGCATATCCATAAGGTTTAATTACCATGCACCCCCTTACTTCAGAATTTTCAGCAAGATCTGCTCTCTTTACTAACTCATTATACCACTCTGAGTAATTCTCAGCCCTGGTAGTAAGCTTTTTTACTTTGGCCATGTAACTGTTTGTAAAAGTGAATGCCAAAATTATGCCTCAGGTATTTGGAATGCAACTGTAATTTGGGCCTTACTGAAGGAGAAAATAAGGGCTAGGAAATGCTATTTAGTAGTCAAAAGTTGACACGCTTGATAACTAAATCTGCACACATGTAGTCTTTATAAGTGAGAATGTTAATTGTAGGGTGTTTATGCACCTATGGATATGTATTATTAATAGAAAGATGTGTAGGACTACTCCGGTGACTGTTCTGGAGAAAGTTCATCTAAATTGTTATATTTACAAGAGGAAGAATTGATTTTTAACGCTACATATAAGAATATGAACATCAAGTGGCTAATGTATGTAACAGGTGTATCCCTACTCCTGTCAGCTTGTACAAGCACTAAGTATGTCTCTACTACTGAGTATGATGATGTGTACTACAGTAGTAAGGATAGGACGGAGGTAGCAGCTAGACCTAGCAACCCTCAAAATAATGAGCCTTATACGAACGATAGAACGTATGAGCGCAACCGTGAAATATATGAAGATCCGTCCACGGCTTATGCTGAGGATGATTTTTATTATTCAAGAAGAGTAAGAAGATTCCATCAGAGTAATTTTGGATCCTGGAGATACTATGATCCTTTTTTCTCAAACGACCTTTACTTTGTACTGGGGACACCCGCTTGGAATAACTGGTATAACCGTGGATGGTATAGCTGGAATAGACCTCGTTTTGGTGCTAGCTGGGCATACAGAGGTGGCTTTGGGGCGTTTAATGATCCTTTCTGGGGATTTAATGACCCTTGGGCATTCAATTCTTTCAACTATTATAACCCATGGGTAAACTCCTACTACGGATTTGATCCTTTCTGGGGATACGGTGCAGGTCCAGGTTGGGGATGGAATGCATGGAACAGACCGTTCGGATTTGGTGGGGCTTATTCCTTCTTCTACTGTCCTCCTGTAGCTACGGGTAACTTTAGAACGGATTATAACTCTACCCGCAGGACGCTGGCGCAGAGAAATTCTGCCAGGACTTCTGTAGCATCACAAACTAATTATTCTCCCAGAAGTAGAAATAATACTGCTGGAGTAGGAAGGCAGCCTACCGCTGTTAACACAGGAAATAGTAGAAACAGCCAGCTGTCTAGCGTGAGAAGTAGCTCTGACTACCTCAGACCTCGTACAGAGTCTGAAAGGCAGCTTAGTACCCCTAGAGTAAGAACTACCCGTCAGCCAAGTACGTACCAAAGATCTAATTCAGGGGTGAGAGTAAACAGGAATCCTGAATCCAGGGTAAATACCAGTAGTGATACTTACAGGAGATCCAGAACCAATACGAATGAGACGTACAGACGTCCAAGTACGAACACAAACTCTAGAACCAGAACTAATACGCAAATCAGACGTCCGAGTAATTCTAATAATAGTACAATCAGACGTTCCGGTAGCAGTGGAAGTAGAAATAACTCCTACCAGCGTAGTAATTCTTCTTCTCAGAGAAGCTACTCAAGGCCTTCTAACTCCGGATCAAGGAGCGTACGGCCAAGCTCCGGTTCTAGAAGCAGCTCCCGTAGCAGTGGAACTCGTAGCAGTAGTAGAAGTAGTTCTAGAAGCTCAAGCAGAAATAATTAATAAGATAATTTGATGATAGTAAAGGGCGAGCTTAGCTCGCCCTCTCTTTTTCCCCTCTTTTATCTAAGCATAACATCCAATTCTCACCATGAGGAAGTACATTCTTATCTCCTTCTGTTTAGTATGCATTAGCTTTTCCGCTTATGGCCAAAACGAATCAGATGCACTTAGGTATTCTACTAACAGCCTTGTAGGTACGGCAAGGTCATTAGCACTAGGAGGTGCCTATTCAGCAGTGGGAGCAGATTTATCTGCGGCTACGTTAAATCCAGCTGGTTTAGGGTTATACAGGAGGTCTGATTTTAGCATAACCCCCATGGTCAGATTTACTTCTAATGATGCCACCTACCTGGAAGGAGGAGGAAGTGCTACTGACAGCTATTTTGGATTGTCTAACCTAGGGATAGCCATTAATGGGAAGGTCTACAGAGGATATGGCCGTAACAGGCAGGAAGTAGAAACAGGCTTAAAATCATACACCTTTGCCTTTGGATATAATCAGTTACAGAATTACGACAGAACATCTCGTGCCACCGGCTTTAACACGCTGAGCTCTATCTCTCAGACTTATGCTGATAGGGCTAATGGTTTTTTTCCAGATAACTTAGACTTTTCCTTACCTGAAGGGCTCGGGTATAACGCCTTTATAATAGACACCTTGGTAGGTGGTGGAGGAGCCCAGTATATAGCTGCTGTAGATCCAGAGCAATTCGGTGGAATAGAGCAGAGGATCTTGCAAGAGGAGGAAGGGAGAAAGAATGAATGGTTTATCTCAGGAGCAGCTAACATTAGTGACAATCTGTTCATAGGATTGACGGTAGGAATTCAGTCTGTGAATTACACGCAGAACTTCAGGTATACTGAGGTGGATGTTAATAATGTTCATGAATTTCTTATTCCTGATCCTGATGATCCACAGAATTTTAACCTCTTACTAGACACTGAATCTATTACGTATAGAGATGAATTCACTACCACTGGGAATGGAATTAACGCACGCTTGGGATTAATCTTTAGGCCTTCAGATGTGTTTAGGTTTGGCATATCCTTTCAGTCCCCTACCTATTTGGATTTAACGGAGGAATATACCCAAGGAGTATTGCATAATGTAGCAGGCCTTAATGGTACCGTAGCCCTGGGAGATTCTTTAGATGGGGAAGGCTTCTTTAGTGATTATAACGTAACTACTCCATACGTAGTGACCTTAGGAGGAATGTATCTGTTTGGGAAGAGAGGCTTCTTAACTGCTGATGTAGAAATCACGGATTATTCCTCAGCTAACCTCAGTTCATCAGCAGATCTGAATACTAACTTTACTGCCGAAAATGAGGCTATAAGTGAGCTACTAGACTTTGCTATTAATTACAGACTAGGGGCGGAGGTACGTATAGATGTATTAAGGCTAAGAGCTGGTGGTGCCTTATTTTCTACAGCTTTTAAAGAGGAAGCAGAAGAATATCTGAGTTTCCCGGATCTACAGTTAAATTCTCTTAATGCATATAGGAGAATGCTGACCTTTGGACTGGGAATCAGGCAACCCAATTACTATGTAGACGTTAGTTGGGTAAATCAATGGCAAGAAAATAAGTTTAGTCCTTTTGCTTCCGAAAACATTAGTATTTTCCAGCCTACGGTTTTGAATACAACAACTACTAATTCAGTAGTGCTGACAATTGGGTTCGGATTTTAAACATAGACACCGTCAACTGTCTTTATATGATGCAAATCTACCTTTCATGATACACTAAGTCATAAAGGAGGAATTATGAGCAATCCCATTAGACAAATCCTTTCCGATGATCTCTATCAAAAGTTGGATAGGTTAAACCTGATTAACAAGAAAGTTCTACGTGACTTCCAAATCAAGCGTAAGTACCTTGATTTGAGGAGTAGCGGGATGAAGTCAGCTGAAGCTATTGAAGAAATACTAGAAGCGTATCCTTATCTTCAGTTTGATACGGTCAGGAAGATCATCTACAGTGTAAAATTACCTGAAGAAATAGGAACTAGCTCTGTAAGCCAGTCTGTTGCCTGAGCTACCACCAGTTAAGCCTATTCAGAAGGTTCCCCTAACAGTTCCCTTAATACTTGCTCGAGTCGCTGAGAACGTAGGTTGGTAGCTACTATCTTACCTTCTGGATCTACCAGAACCGTATAGGGAATGGCCTGTACCCCGTAGGTAAGGGCTGCCTCAGACTGAAAGTATTTGAGGTCGCTCACGTGGTACCAGACAAGTCCATCCTTTTCTATGGCTTTTTTCCATGAAGTACCGTCTCTGTCCAGGCTGACACCTAGAATTTCGAATCCCTTATCTTTGAACTTATTGTAGACATTCAGCACTTTTGGGTTTTCCATTCTGCAGGGTCTACACCAGCTAGCCCAGAAGTCTATCATTACATACTGTCCCCGAAAGTCGCTCAGCTTTTTTAGCCCGCCCTCTGGCGTAGGTAAGCTAATCTCAGGTGCTTCAGCTCCTACTATCCTGGACTTTACTGCATTAAGCTCCTTCTCCAGCATTTGAGTAAAAGCGGGATTCCAGGCAGCATAGCTTTCCAGATAGGCATTTCCAAAGTAGGTAAAAGCATCAATACTGCTTTCTTTCAGGCCCATGACAGCACCTGAGAGAGCCGCTTTATGAGCAGCAGAACCTGTGGGGATGTTAGCTAGGTGATCACTTAGATACTGCGTAATAGCATCTGCTGGCAGCCCTATCTGGCCAAGCGTACCTGAATACCTCCTGAACTCATCGTGTACCTGTGGAATCAAGTTATAAGCAGGATCACTTAGGTCCGCATATTGGAAGTATTCCTTCGCGAAGTAGATGACTTCAGAATCATAGGCTTTTTGGCTGTGTTGGAAGGAGGTGTACGTCTGTAAGGCCAGGACTTTAGAGAGGAAGGGATGGGAGGTTTTTACAGAGTCCAGGTAGGCTAATTTTTGCTTATCTATTGCCTGAATACTTGCTTCTGCTTCCTTTATTCCTGCCTGTCTCTGCAATGCTACTCTGTAGGTATTTACTTCTTGATTAGCCTGACTCTGAAGATATAATTGCCTTTTACTCATCTTGGCCATAGCGGTATTCACAGGAGAATTCCAGATGCTGGCATTGGTCAGCGTTTTACATTCTCCAGTGAGCGTTATAGCCTCTTCCTGGTCTATCAGGAGCATTCGAGTGTTATTAGATTCTCCTCCCCCCAATAAATAAAAGCCTTTGGGAATATCTAAACCTGAGAATTCAAAAGTGAACATGCCATTCTCAGCACGTAATGGCGCACTACTTATAGGAAAAAGGATGCCTCCATCTAACCTAAATAGACGTACAGAGTCTAGTGAACAGCTAGTGAGCGTCCCTTTGAGTTGGTAAGTGGATTCCTGGGCAGACAAGAGGGAGAAAGCCATTATAGATAAAATGACTATGGTAAACTGCCTAATCATATATGGAGTACGGTACATACCTCTGGATTTAGTAAGGTTAAAATGACTAGTTAAGTCTGGGGTCTTGGGGGTAGTTAGAGATGATCTGGTATTTATCCCCCATACTTTTTAAGATATCTCTCCACAGCTCTTTATGGGCATCTCTGAAGATAAAGTCCGGGTTTTTAGGTGCCACGATCCAAGATTTACGTTCTAATTCCTCTTCTAGTTGTCCGGGGGACCAACCGGAGTATCCTATAAAGAAAAGGATTTCTTCATTTTTTATGAGTCCCATCTGGATAAGATGTGAGAGCTCTTCAAAGTTTCCTCCCCAGTACACTCCCTTATACACCTCTCTACTCCCATTAATTTTATCACCTACTCTGTGTACGTAGTGTAGAGAATTCTGCTCAACTGGGCCTCCCATAAATACAGGAGAATGGATGGATCCCAGGTCTTCCACTACTTCACCTATTTTTACTTTCAGCTTTTTATTAAGCACAAACCCCAAGCTTCCCTGATCTCCATGTTCTACTAATAAGATAACGGTACGCTGAAAATTGGCATCTGCCATAAAGGGTTCAGAGATTAAATACCTGCCCGCTAGGGGTTTATAAGAACTCGTAATCATGGAATAATCATTAATAAACGCTAGCTCTACTTAAGTGTACAGGAAGAACTTAGTTGTGCCTATTTCCTGGGAAAACTTTTGGCGGAGATTGCCCTTCCAGTCTACTACAATTCTGAAATACCTACCACCCATAAATATACAAAAAGCGTGCTGCTAATCTCGGATGGGTTCGTTCATTTGGTAACAAATTTACCTGGACTGCAAAGACCCTATTTGAAAGAGATGATTCAGAAAGATATGCTCCTACTAAGTGAGAAATTCTCCAGAAATAAGCTGTTAACACACTTTGGTCTTATATAATACCATGTAAAGCACCTCCTTTGGCAGCGAGTAGGTCTACTTTTTTTGTGACCTCTGGATTTTCTACTAATGAAGGAGCGTGATGGGGCTTAATTCTTGCATCTATGATTAAAGGTCCCTTACATCCCCAGTGCTTATGTTCTATAAAGCTGTTCACTCCATATATATCATGTGAAGGGTTGGAACGAGTAAAGGTAGCCCAGAGAAAATTATTCAGATGTCTGGAAATAAAGTCTGCATCATCTACCACTAGCAAGAGAGGGAAGTGATTAAGTTCTTCTCTTGAAAGGGCTTCTGCTAATGCTCCAATTTCTTTTTGAGCCTGCTCTTGGGTCTGGAAGGCAGGTCCTTCTATAGCCAGTATACCAGGTAGGGCTGTAGTAATCTTTGACCATGCTGGTGGTAGGGACCCCTTAGGGGACCATTCTTTACCTAGTTCCCTTCTTCTTTCTCCTGCAGCAGCTATGACTACCTTAGATCCTTCATTCAGTTTTTTGGAAGAATAGTCCAGAGTATCTATGGTAGTTTTGGTCTGGAAGTGTAGGTCTCTTGTCCAGTCTACTCTTTCCAGTAGGTGCTGAAGGAAATTTGAAATGTGATGAATATCTATATCAGGATTATCCTCTTTAGCTATGATTAGCAGGTATTTGGCCAGGGAGGCCTGCCCAAATCCTAAGATGGCATTAGCTATCGTGAGAATTTCCTGTGGCTGTCTTTTCTGGTAGGGAACATACCTTTCACTGCCTACGGCCAAGAGCAAGGGATGTACACCTGCTGCATCTACCGCATGCATAGCATGAAGGCCAGGTATAGATACTGGCACCATGGGCTCCGTTACCTCATGTATTAGATTTCCAAAGGTGGTATCTTCCTGAGGAGGTCTGCCTACTACAGTGAATGGCCAGATAGCGTCCTTCCGATGATATACAGCTTCCACTTTCATGACTGGAAAAGGGTGAGTGAGGCTGTAATATCCCAGGTGATCTCCGAAGGGGCCCTCAGGTTTAGTAGCGGTAGGATCTATGGTTCCTACTATGCAAAAGTCAGCATCCGTGGAGAGTAAGTGGCCATTCTTTCGCGCGTACCTAAAGGATCTGTTTCCAAAAAGTCCCGCGAACATTAGCTCAGTAAGCCCTTCTGGTAAGGGCATAACTGCACTAAAGGTGTGTGCAGGTGGCCCCCCCACAAAGATGCTCACCTTTAAGGGCTCCCCTTGCTGAACAGCATGTGTGTGATGTATACCTATGCCCCTATGTATCTGGTAGTGTAGTCCCACTTCCTGGTCAGGTAGGTATTCATTTCCTGCCATCTGTATGCGGTACATTCCCAGGTTAGAGTTCATGACTCCTCCAGACAGAGGATCTTCTGAATAGACCTGAGGAAGCGTTACATAGGGCCCTCCATCCATGGGCCACGAGGTGACCTGTGGGAGTAGACTTAGGTTGGTTTGCTGAAAGAGAACGGGCTTCCTCAGAACAGCAGGGAGAGGAAGTGCCTTAACCGCTAAAAAAGGAGTGCCTAAATAAGAGAGAGGATGTTTGAAAAAGCTGGTAGGATCAGCTTTTAGCGCTACTATCTTCTTGACCCTGGAAAGAGTATCCCGAAAAATAATCCGGCATCTGTCCATGGTACCAAACAGGTTGCAGACTGCCGGGAAGGGGCTCCCCTTCACCCGCTCAAATAAGACAGCAGGCCCTTGTTGCTCATACAGCCTACGTTGGATCTCAGCTATTTCCAGGTACGGATCTACTTCTTCCTTGACCCTAACTAACTGACCTTTTTTTTCCAGGTCCTTCACACAGGAGGCTAAACTCGAATATCCCACTAATTTCTATTTTATATGAAAACCCCTATGTGTAGCATTCTGTTTCCCAAAACCTAAAGATTTCTAAGAGAATAAGTGAATTTATTCTGATAGCCCCGTATGCAGATGACTTCTATGCCTCTATTTAGTAGTAGGGACTAAGACTATGTTTGATTCGCTTATCCCATGGTAAATATTCGATTAAGGAATCTGAAATGGGGTAATTTCCCTGCTAACAGCTAGCTATTCTCCCAAAAATCAGCTTTTCAGTACCTTCAATCAAGTATTTACTCTTGAGAATAATCAGGTTAAATGTGGTCTAGTCCATGTTTGAAATGCTAATTATGGTAGAAATTTATGTCTTAAGGAATCTGTTTTGTCCGAATTTCCACCATAATAGTTCGCTATTCTTCAGGGAATTAATATATCAGAACTTTTAATCCATGGTTTTCTTTAAAAATTTTCTGATTCAAACATGGTCTACATATAATTTTAATTAGCCATATCATGGACAGGAGAAATTTTATAAAAGGAGCTGCTATAGGCTCATTCGGAGTCTTTCAAGGCTCAGCTATAGCCAATAATCATCAGCCTATGTCTACTACCCTCAATAATAATATCAAGCAAAGCGTAGCCAAATGGTGCTTTGGCAATATCCCCCTGGAAGAATTTCTTCCTGCAATTAAAGACATGGGGATTCAAGCGATAGATTTACTAGGTCCTAAAGACTGGCCTACTTTACAGAAGTATGATGTGCACTGCGCGCTCTGTAATGGAGCTGAGATTAGCTTGGAAGAAGGGTTTAATAATCCTAACTACCACGAGCAGCTAATCAAAAATTATAAGGAGATGATCCCCAAGGTAGCAGATGCTGGATACACAAATCTGATCTGTTTTAGCGGGAACCGAAACGGAATGAATGACTATGTAGGATTAGAGAATTGCGTAAAAGGATTATCGGAAATTCTCCCTTTGGCAGAAGAAAAAGGGGTGGTTCTTCAGATGGAGCTGTTTAATCAGATTAATCATCCTGATTATATGTGTGATAGTAGTTTGTGGGGGGTAGAACTTTGCAGGCGGCTGGAGAGTGATAGCTTCAAGCTTTTATACGACATCTACCATATGCAAATTCAGGAAGGTGATATCATTAGAACCATTCAAAACTATCACCCCTATTTTGGGCACTACCACACAGCCGGTGTCCCAGGGAGGCATGAAATAGATGATACCCAGGAAATTTACTATCCCGCTATTATGAAGGCTATTGTAGCTACTGGATACCAAGGGTATGTAGCCCAGGAATTTAGACCTACTAAAGAGCCTTTACAGGCGCTTAAAGAAGCTGTTCTGATCTGTGATGTATAGCTGATAGAAATACTGGAACCTGTCAGGTTCCAGTTATAAAATCCGAGAGTACACTGACTACTTCAGGTTTAATGAGGGGAGTTAAGGCTATTCCAGCTACTGCTCCCCACAGGTGGGCATCATGATTAATACCGTCATTTGCGCGGAAAGAAGCTATCAAGCTATATCCCATATAAGCCAGAGCGAATAGCCATCCGGGAATAGGAATAGAAAAAAATAACTTCAGCGTTAGGCCAGGGTCGCAGATGATTACGCTTAGCACAAGCGTACTGATGGCTCCCGAGGCACCCAGGCTGGTATAGTTGGGTTCAGACCGGTACTTTATCATGGTAGCCACATCACTGAGCAGCATTCCCCCAAAATATAATAGGGCGAACTGCCAATGCCCCAGTAGGTTCTCCAAATAAAAGGCAAAGAAATAGAATGTGATCATATTCAGTGCCAGGTGGAGGTAGTTTCCATGAAGAAATCCACTACTTATGAGTCTGTAGTATTGCTTATACGTTAATACATCATAGGGAACTAAGCCATACTCATCTATCCACTCAGTCTTTCTAAATGCTATGACGCTAGCGATGATGGTAAGTAGAAAAATGATAGAAGCTACGGGTGCTATTGTGAACTGTTCTAGGCCCATGAATAACAGGAAATTGGGAAGGTAGCCATATGAGTGCTTCCTTCTGTCCCTAAAGTGGGAGTAATTTTTGGGAAAGCCAACTCAGTGCTATTGCTTTTGTAACATGTTTAGAAACCTAACAGTCTCATAATATTACTGATTACGCCCTCTTTAAAGATAATGGTCAGTAATATACCAGAAATAGCTCCCCATAAGTGTGCTTCGTGGCCTATATTATCTGAATTTTTTCTTGAGGCATAATGACTGTAGGCTATGTAGAGTATACCGAAGAGCCAATTAGGAATCCCTATAGGGATAAACATCAGATAGATTTTCTCCAAAGGGAATATCATGATTATCCCCATAACTACGGCACTCACAGCACCTGATGCTCCTAAGGCTCTATAGTGTGGAGAATCTTTATACTTAAATAAGGTGGTAACCTCACTCAGGGCTAAGCTAAGCACATAAAAAACGGCAAACTGCCAGTGTCCCAGTTGTCTTTCAAGTATGAAAGCAAAGAAGAAGAAGGTGAGCATATTAAATGCCAGGTGGGGGGTATTAGCATGAATGAGGCCGCTGGTAAATAGCCGACTGTATTCTTTATTGTGATATACCCGCAAGGGAATAAAGAGAAACTTTTCCATGAGGGCAGGCTCCTTGAAAGCCCGCAAGCTGGTAAGTAAGGTGATAACAAGTATAGTGGAAGCAACTGGTGAGCTTATTAGGTTAGCGAGGACCGGATCCATATAGGAGTTATTATTAATTAAAATTGACGGTTTGCAATGGCAGAAATATAGGACTTTAACATAGAGAAAGATGTATGAGAAGATAAGGTTTCTGCTAGCTGTTTCGCATCTAATATATACTTTTCTATCATTTCCTTAGTCTCTCCGGGAATACACAAGTCTCTGTATATCTGTAATACGATTTCCAGCTTTTCGGGGTTTTCAGACTCCATCCCTAAGGCGTTAGTGAGTATTTCCTGCTGAGCGTCAGTGGCCTTTTCCATGGCCTTAAGCAGAAGGAAAGTCTTTTTATTCTCCTTGATATCTCCTCCCACTTGCTTTCCAAACCCCTCCGGTGGGAAAGCATCCATTAGATCATCCTGGAGTTGGAAGGCCATTCCCAGGCTTTCTCCAAACTGATAAAAAGTAGAGATAACTTCCTCATTAGCTTCTCCTGCTATGGCTCCCATACTCATGCAGCCGCCCAGTAGAACTGCTGTTTTCTTACGGATCATCTCCAGGTATTGGGGGATACTTACATCAGCTGAGGAGGACATATCCATATCTTCTGTCTGTCCCTCGCATACCTCAGTAGCTATTTTAGAAAATTGCTTGACTAATACAGGCGCACGCTGTGGAAAGTCCATTACTACCATCTCCATAGACAGGGCAAATAGGGCATCACCAGAAAGAATAGCAATGTTTTCATCCCAGGCTATGTGGACACTAGGCTGCCCACGTCTAACGGGAGCCTGATCCATGATGTCATCATGCATAAGGGTAAAGTTATGAAAGCACTCTACCGTAGCAGCTAGGTTAAGCGCTTCATGGGCCTTTTTTCCAGATACTGCCTCGTATGCCATGAGTAATAATATGGGCCTGATTCTCTTCCCCTTTAGCGTGAGTATATAGTGTATAGGGGCATATAGATTTCCAGGACTTTTTTGATCATATCCTAAAGAGCCTATATGGTCTTCAATCATTTGCTTGAGGGTGGTGGCGGTATTCATGGCATGAAAGTAAATATATGCCAGCCAATTTTCACAAGACTAGGCACGGAATATTAAGAGAATATCTCTAATTTTTTCGATTTCACAGGGGGGTAGTTCCAGATTCCTGGATAATGATCATCACTGGAGAAATAGGTAAAAATTTCATTCATACGCTGAAGTTTATGTCCGGGAAAGTGTTTGAAATAGAGATTATTTGGAAGTATTACTATTGAACTGTTAGACGTAATAACTAGTGTTAGAACAGTGATATACTTCAAAAGTCAAAGTGAAATAAGGTTCACCTTATCAAACCATTGAGTATTTTCAAATAGTTAGAATGGAAACTCCATAAAATAACTCTTATATAAAGGGTAATTTATTCAAATATGATTTGGGCAGAAAAAATGATTTTATGAAGAAGGTGCTTAATCTGACACCTTTTTATAGAGTGGAAGGGCAGGAATTGGAGAAATAGAAAAAAATAATGGGTATATATTTCAGTGGTTATTTCTGTTTTCAATATGATCTGAATTTTCTAATCTTATAAGCGTAATATTTTTTATTAAACAAATATTGAAAAAATTTGCATCGAAAATGGTTTATTTGGTATAATTGTATAATTGTTAGTGCGTATCAACAATAGGGGGCAGCATCGTTCATATTTGGAATTTACTAGGGGTTGCGCACGCTGTTTTTTGATTTTACAATTTCGCTGAGCCACACTAATGAGTGCCACAAATCAACATGACAAACTGCTTGTTCTAAATCGTTTTGAGAAAAGCCTTATCGACCTAAATGATGTTTACCGTAAACATCAAAATTATATTAGAGCTAAGTACAAGATCACGAGTCTTGAAATGGAAATTATCCAGCTCATTGTCCTGGAAGGAAGGAAGAAGATGAAGGAGATAGGACAATATTTTAACATTAAACTTAGCACCCTCACAAGTATTATAGACAAGATAGAGCGCCAAAGACTTGTCAAGAGAGTAAATTCTAAAGATGACCGTAGAGTAGTTTTCTTAGAAGTTACTAGCAAAGGCAACAAGCTCTACACAGACTATAGTAAATATATCCAGGTTATCTCCACTATGATGAAATCATCTATGGATGAAGAAAACTTTAATGCGTTCATTGAAGGACTTACTAAGATGAGTGAACTCGTATCTCCATCTTAAGATTTTACAAACATTCTCTCTACCACCTATCAACCTTATTTTGGATATGGATAACTATGGACAAGATGTAAGTAGTCCAGTAAGCCTTGAAAGCTCTCTTAGCGGGAATCCTTACTTTTCAAGGATGGAAAGGACTATGATCACAATAAATGAAATCTTTAGAAATCAGCACGAGTATATAAAAAGTAGGCATAAGATTTCTGCCCTTGAAATGGACCTGATACAATTTGTAGTAAGGAATGGTCCCCAAAAAATGAAAGCTATAGCTGAAAACTTTGCCATTAAGTTAAGCACATTAACTTCTATCATTGATAAGGCAGAGCGCCACAGAATACTGAAAAGAGTCAACTCCAAAGAAGATAGAAGAGTAGTCTATTTGGATGTCACTAAAAAGGGAGAGCGTATCAACCAGGAATTCAATGAGTATCTACATGAAGTAGCGGAGAAGATTCAAGGGAGCCTGGATGAAGAATTTTTCTCAAGATTTGTAGAAGGGATGGAAACCTTCAACCAAATTTCTTCCAAGTAATAGGCTATACAAGAGAATTGGATTCTACCTACTTTTTGTCATTAAGGAATTACAACGGCTAAATAATTATGAGTTACAGTATAACCTGCTGTAACTCTTTTTTATGGTTTTGAGAGGCTTGGGAGGGATAATTATTTATAGATCATAGTGATTCAGTCATAGAAAGAAATAAATTTATTTTTTTTGGACTCACTATAATCTCTCCTACATATTATACGTTAAGTCGTAAATTGCAAATTGTTGCTTTTTATAAGGTTGATTCTTATAATTGTAATTTACTGTAATCACTGAGTTCTACATACCTATACTTTATAGGATAATTGAAGTCTTGATTTTCAAGTAATTTTAATGTGGGATTATCACTTTGACTAATCATTTCTTATTTTTAAAACGTTATGAAAGGCGAGCCTTTTCGCAAAATAGTTTAGTTTGTAGCCATAAGAAATAAAAAATTACCTGTTTTTATTGGAATTATATATACGCTCTTTACATAGTATTAGTGAGTTAATTAGTTTTAATAATCTAGTTGTCAGCGAATTAGGTAGATATTCTCACAGCTCTCATTTAACTTAAATTCCTATTACCATTTGTCAGCCTTACATGTGATAAGTTGGGCTAATTAATGAAAAAGAAATATTCCTGTATTGAACTATCATTGTAATGTGGTATTTGGAAATACGAATTACTACAAGTTAAATGGGGAGTGTAAATCCCTAACAATATTATGAGTACTGCAAAAAAGTTGTATCAAGATCCCAACGCTTTGAAACTGGAAAAGTTACTTAATGAGCTTGTCCTAGCTTTTAATCTCCAAAGACAATCAATTCTTAACAGCTACCATGTAACAGAATTAGAGGTAGATATTATCTCTTATCTGAATGATGAGGAGCAAAAGAAGATGAAAGAGGTGGGCGAGTACTTTAACATTAAATTAAGTACACTTACCAGCACTATTGACAAATTGGAAAAGAACAAACTCGTAAAAAGAAAGAATTCTAAGGAAGACAGACGGGTGATTTACATTCGTCCTACTGCTAAAGGATTAAATCTGTTGACTGAGCTATCACAAACCATGAATGAAATTTCTGAGGTGATAGCAAGATCTCTTAAGCAAAATGAGTTTGACTCCCTGGTTAAAGGATTGGATAGGATATTATCCTTCACCAAGTCCCAGAAGTAGGGCCAAAAGGTTATACCTTTAAAAGTTAGCTCCTTCAGAGGTTCTGATGAGAGCTTTCTTTGCATTATTTTCTCACCACATCATTACCTAAAGCTGAAACCATTCCGTTGAATACCAGTAAAAAACCGGAAGGCTAGCCCGTTTTTTGTATATTGGTTTAATCATTTCAGCTGAAACTCTATGTATTCTCTTCTAGCAACCACTTTTATAGACGTCGTCCTTATTATTGCGGGCATTACGCTAGGGGTATTTTTACTTCTATTTATCATTTTCGTGCCGGTGGGGCTCTGGATATCAGCTCTTTTTTCAGGTGTATTCATTGGTCCTGGGAAAATGATAGGAATGAGGCTAAGGAGAGTAGACCCCCAAATCATAGTGAATGAACTAATTAAGGCTAAAAAAGCAGGTCTACAAAATATTCAAATAGACCAGCTGGAAGCCCACCACTTAGCCCAGGGGAATGTCACCAACGTCATTGATGCCCTGATTTCAGCTAAAAATGCGGGAATAGAACTAAACTTTGAGGAAGCGGCAGCTATAGATCTGGCTGGTAGGGATGTCCTACAGGCTGTGAAAGACTCTGTTAACCCTAAGGTGATAGACTCTCCTCCTGTGGAGGCAGTGGCCAAGGATGGGATACAGCTCATAGCCAAAGCCAGAATTACAGTAAGGGCTCATCTTGATAAGCTGGTAGGAGGGGCCGGGGAAGAAACTGTAGTTGCCAGGGTAGGGCAGGGGATAGTAGCTGCCATAGGTTCAGCAGAAACGCATGAGGATATTTTGGCTGAGCCAGGAAAAATTTCAGAGAGAATCATGGGTGAGGGCTTGACGGCCGGAACGGCTTATGATGTGTTATCCATAGACATTGCAGATATAGACATAGGTCAGAATATAGGTGCACAGCTGGAAGCTGAAAAAGCGGAAACAGACCTTAAGGTGGCACGTGCTAAGGCTGAAGAGAAAAGAGCAGAAGCTGTAGCTGAAGAACAAGTCTACCGAGCCAGGGTACAAAAAATGCGAGCAAAAAAGCTGGAGTCAGAAGCTGAAATCCCTAATGCTATCTCTGATGCTTTCCGCCTGGGAAACTTAGGGATCATGGACTACTATCGATTACAAAATATTGAGGCTGACACAGGTATGAGGCGTTCCTTCTCTGGTGATGAGGGAGATGAAGGAAGTGAAAATCTGGTAGAAGGAGATGATAATTAGCCCTGAGAATTTCTGCATGCTTACCTTTTATCATGCCTATTAAACTTACCATTCTCTTTCTTTCTCTTCTCTGTTTTACCTTAAGCGCAAGATGCCAAAAGGATACTGACGCTCAACTCATTCTCCAGGGAGTAAATGAATTTACCTTTAGGCCTTTTTCCATAGAATTAACAGATGAGAGCTTCAAAAGATTAGGCGAGTTAACCAAACGGATACAGTACCTTCCTGAAATGTCTTCTTCCTACCTCTGGGTGTTACAGGCATATGCATGTGAGAAAGAGCTAATCCCCAAACCATACCTTAATGCTGTCAGAGCGCAAGTGATATTAGACCATCTGGTAAGTACCTTACCTATTCCCAGAGAAAAAATCTTCATCCAGGTAATTGGAAGCCTGGATGAAGATCCTGATTGTAACATTGGCAACAACGTGGCCATTTACGTGAGAAAGTCCTTATAGTTTTTTACTTCATAATCTGCACTTTCTGGGTCATTTGTTCTCCCCTTTCAGTAGATAGGAGAATGACATATAGGCCTGCATGGATGTGGGCAGGGATGGTCAGTTCATGCTTGGATGGTGTCCCAGTAAAGTTTTGTTCTGACTGAGAAATAAGCTTCCCCTGTATATCTAGCCATTGAATCCGAATCTTACCTTTCAGATTCTCAATGAAAAGAATCTCTCTGGCAGGGTTAGGATATATACTTACGCTTGAAAAGGTAGTGGGGGCTAGTGAGGTGCTAATATTAGTTGTAATAGATACCTCAACAGAAATCCCTGGATCAATAGTAGGGTGGTAGGTTATCACTCTATAAGTATAGGTTATACTGGGTTCTATATTAAAAGTATCTACAAAAAATGAGCTATTGGCCGGCAGGGTATCCAGTGGCGCATAAGTACCATTCTCTGTCTTTCTTTCAATAATGAAGCCGGCTTCTATATTGGACATATCTTCCCATACCAGGTAAATAATGGGAGACTGAAAAGAGGGAGCTAGATTACTTACGGGTTCTAGGGTAAAACCTTCTGTCTGGAAACTTTTAGGGACAGACCATAAAGTTTGATTCTCATTACAATCAGCTCCTATAGCCCATAAGTATAAACTTTCCTCCATTAGCTCCTCTAGGGTGTAGGTGGTATCAGCTACTTCATTTACATACTGCCATGTGCTTTCTCCCTGTTCTTTATATTGGATGCGGTAGTTAGTAACGCCAGGTACATGGTTCCAACTTAGGGAGACGGAAGTCTGATCACTATTAGTTACCCAGATAGAATCTGGAGGCTCACATAAAGACCCCATGGGATTTCCTGCTTGAATAATCCATAAGCTGTCCTTTTTAGACCCTCCATCAAGGATGGCAAGGCCCCTACGTTCTCCCAAACTGGGATTCTCAAGAAAGCTAATGCTTACTACTCCCGTTTCATTTCCTGAGCCAGGGTCCAGGTCTATCCAGTCGGCGATAGTGTTAAAGGTCCAGGCTAAGTTACTCTCGATAGTAGTAGTAGTATCTCCGGCACTAAAAGGAACATAAATGGTGTCTGGTACTATGTTCAAGGTATCAAGGCTAACTCTCGCTACGGTGAAGGTAACCTGGGCAGTGTCAGAATATGCATTTGCACTGTCTTGAGCTATCGCTTTAAGGGTGTACACCCCAACGGGAAGAGTACCCCAGTCAAATGTGTAAGGAGAATCAGACATCTCGCTAAGTAAGGTATCCTGATGATACAAATAAGCAGTTACAGGATCCAGATTAGGATCAGACACGGTTAGCGCTATCTCTATTTCATCTTCTTCCGTGAATGAGGCATTTTGCTGAGGACTTTGGAAGCTGATAGTAGGCGGTGAGTTGGGGGAGGGGGCACATAGAGATTCTAGGTTCTCCAAGGCTTCCGCATTATTAGCATTCACCGGTTCCGTATACATGATAATTCTGTCAATGGCATGCCCTTTAGACCTTCCTGAGATTTGCATGGTGTAAATACCAGGATTATTAAAGGTTACAAATATGTTATGTGCGTCATTGTCACTGGTTCTAGCTATCCAGCGCCACTCCCCTTGGCTATTCATGTAGATCTTAAGCCAGCCATCCTTACTGGAACCCTCGGGATTAGGTGTTTTTCCACTCCCTTTAGGATACACCTTACTACCATTATTCTTTTCTCCAAAAAAGTCATCAGCATTTGGGAACCTTAGCCAGCTATCATTGTGCTCAGAGTTAGAGTTACCCAGGGTAATTCTGCTTCTCCAGTTGAATCTATAGGTTCCTGGGGTTTGAATTTGGATGGTGTACTCCATCAAACCTTGGCCTGGGTTATTAAACTGATCATTACCATTCCATCTGATGTAGCCAGCTCCTGTGTAGCCAGCTATATCTGTCTTTAGCTCCCAATCTCCTTCCACAGGTACCCGCTCAGGCTCAATGACTACTAGACCATTCTCTTCCTTATACAGAGCGGGGCAGCTTCCATCTGTGCTTTGTAAGAAAAAGCTTAAGGTATCAGAAGAGGTCTGTGCATTCTGGTTATCCAGGGCTACTGCATAAATCGTATAAGTACCTGCCTGGATATTGGGGATTTCTACTGTATAAGGAGCAATGAGCTCCTCTTTTAGTAATGTGCTTCCATTGTAGAATACAACCTTAGCAATACTGCCGTCAGCATCAGAAGCTGTAGCCTCGAAACTAACAGTGTCTCCTATCTTTACTTCTCCAGTAGTAGGAGCAGATGAGATAGAAATAGTTGGGGGAGTATTGGTAGATGATGTTTTGGTGAGGAGCGCTACCCAATCACTATTAGTATTGGATGGTGGATCTCCAATATTAGCGGTTGCAGAGGCAGTAAGAAGTTGGACACTGCCATTTTGTAATCCGCCTCCATTACGAGGATCAAACCACTTTACTTCATACGTAGCATTATCAGTCCCCAGGTTGACGGTAGTAGAACCGCCATCATTGAGATAAACGATGTATTGTTCTCCGGCCTTTGACAGGCACCAGTTTTCATTACCGGCAGCTAACCCGTCATTAGGAGTCATTTCCCAGAAGGGGATAGCATTATTTTTGAAGAACTGTAAGGCATAGCGGTTATAATCCCACATATTATCCCTACTCCGGAAATCTTCACAGGTTAAATCTGAGTGGGCAAATCCATATCCAAAGTAGTATTCCACTCCGGCTCCTCCTGCCATCAGATTTCCCCACAGCACTTCTTTTCTAATGTTACTATGGTTATTACCATTACCGTCAGGTTTCACGCCAGTATTAGCCCCTCCTTGTTCATCATTAGCTACTACCCACTGTTTTCCTGCCGCTTCAGAATCTTCCACCCATTTCTTAGTGTCATCATGTACCTCATTCCAATTAGTTTGGACGGAACTCCCCGTATACTTAGAAGCATCACCCAGAAGAGGATTATAGACACTAGCTTGTTGGTTAGGATAGGTGTGCAGAACAATGTGATGCCGGTAAGGGTCGTGATCATAAAAGTACTGCGCAAAGGCTTTACGTTGGCCTTCCGTATTTGTATTCTCTTCTCCTATATTCCAGTTTAGGGCCAGGTGGTGCCCATAGCGGGCAATGAGTTCCCGGTAATAGAGTTTTCTTTCATCACCTAAATCTCCTCCATCTAACAGTTGGTCATTTTCTGTCTCCTGGGTCTTGAAGTGGAGATACATCCCCAGGCTATCAGCATGCGCAAAAAGAATTTCCCACTGGTCTAGTTTGGAGCAGTCCATTCTTAGTCTATCAGAAGAATTATCACTGATGTATGGAAACACGTTCTCATCATCTCCATTAATATTCATAGTCAGGAATGAGAACACATTTTGTTCTTCCTCTGCTAAATAATTAATGGCGCCTATGATTCCTTTCCCTTTTCCATTTTTCCAGCTAGGATCACCTGCTTTCCAGTCCTGGACATGCGGTTGCCAGTTTTTCCTTCTATTTCCAATATTAGGAGTGTTATCGAAGTCCTCATAGGCTAAGAAATTCTCAGGAGCATCTGCACCTATTTTGAGAAAATATTCTCCCGTTTCAGTAAACTGCAAGTATCTTTCTCCCACATATCTTAGGCGGCCTTTAGCCCTAAAATCTCTTCCACTCTTATTACTGGCTGCTACTGTAAATGAACCTGCCAGGCCATCAAGGCTGCCCAAGGGCATTCCTGCATTTTGATCATCACTCAGGGCTAGATCATCCCCTTGTCTAAAAGAAACAGAGAAGTTCCAGGTACCTGTTTGATCTGGAGCAAAATGTACTCGCCATACATTACCTGAGTCTGCGCTACTTTCTGCAGCCATTCCATCAGCTGCAAAATATCCTGGGACTACATAACTGGTGTTTCCCTGCGAAAAGGTAACATTTAGTCGGTAATAGGTGAAGGGATTTATGGCATCTGTCTCTTTGGCTTGGGGTCCTTCTATAGAGAGGGTGATTTTATGCCACTTTTGAAGGGTACCAGACAGGGAGGTTTTTTCCGGGAGGGTATTTTGACCGAGTACATTACTCAAGGAAATTAGTATACCCAGAAGGATAGAGAAAGGACGATGGACTTGTAGAGTTGAAATTACAGGAGGCATGATAGTTTACCTATACTTTATATTAGGCTGTACTGATTCAAGAAAGATTATTCTATATAAGCAAGTATAGGGAAGGGAAGAATAAGGGATAGCTAAATTTCAGGTAACCAATAACACGAAAGCCGAATACCCAAATCATTGAAATACAGTGAATAGTGGAATGAGAGATCTGTGCGTAAAGCTCTCATAAGCATAAATCTGTGTACTTACTCCAAAACCTTACATATATATAATATTTTGTAAACTGAAATGAATGAAAATCATACATCTTCCCTGTTAAAACCAGTTTATGAATAAGCAACACTTCTATTTGATAGGGATATTCATTCTGATAAAATTTCTCGTCCATACACTTCTCTTATAAAGGGTTGGCTTAGCTAGAGATGAGGACTATACTTAATGGAGGAAGAGTGCTTAATATGAGGCTACCTGGAAGTCCCTCCCTTCATTTTCATATTTGCGCATATGATCATGCAGCGTGAAGATGTGATTTTTTCTTGTCTTTTTAGATACCGGAGGGATAAAGCCAGTGTAAGCTAAAACCTAATATCCTAACATTATATCTGGTTACGAAAAGAACTTTCTCATTCTCACGTAGTTATGCTTATATATGAAAATGGCATGAACACCTATTTGACACTAGACCGTTGGTTTGAGTTTATTTTTAGTGAGAAGAGGAGACACCAGGTAGATAAGCTAATAATTAGGATCGCACTTATTTCTTTTGTGATCCATTTGGGATTGATCTACTTACATAAAGTGGGGTTTTTTACCATATTATCTTATCCTGAAGAACTGTTTGAATATCCTATAGCAGCTATATATACTCCATTTTCCTTTATCCTGATTTATGAAGTATTCCTGCTAGTATATTATATCCCCCAATCGTTTACTACCTCTATCTCTAAACAGTATGAAATTATTTCTCTGATCATTCTCCGCAGAATTTTCAAGGATATATCTAAAGTTGATCTTCAACAAAACTGGTGGCTGTTTGAATTTAACCGTAATTTATTAATAGACCTAGTGGGCTTCTTAGCCATTTTTGGGCTAATCCTATTGTTCCAAAAAGTTGAGGCAGAGCGGATACCTACCCAAAGACATCAGGAAGATGTGCAAAGATTTATTAGGTTTAAAAGACGCTTAAGCCTTAGCCTTATTCCTTTATTGATTTTGATCAGTTGCTACAGTTTTGGGAATTGGCTATTGGAAATATACCAATTGAATACTGGTGAGATAGGTTCACTCTCAAATGTAAATAATGTCTTCTACCATGAGTTTTTTACCTTGTTGATATTAGTAGATGTACTCATTCTCATAGTATCACTACTATACACAGACACCTATTACCAACTCGTGAGAAACTCTGGCTTTGTGATATCTACTATTTTAATTCTTCTGTCCTTTTCCACGGAAGGGATTGGAAATATAGCCTTGATAGTGCTTGCGGTATCTTTTGGGGTATTGGTAAAATGGTTATACAAAGGGTATCTGGAGAAAGGCCAGGAGTTAGACGGATAGGTCGTGTGGCAGTAGAGTTAGCCCCCAACGGTTTTTCAATTCGGATAAGCTGCTTAAGAAATTACCCAAGTGAATTTTCAATTCATATTTCGAAAAGAATGTCTCTCCATTTTTACAGGAAAAATGACTATTTACCTGTCTAATCAAGCCTATTTTTCTGGATAGTTAAGTTTTTGCTATACAATGCACTATATTTAGCCCTAGCTAATAGACTTATAACTATCAACCTTCCTGAAACCCTGGTTTATACGTTCATGTAGGGCTTTTCTGCGCGCTAGTATAAATAGAAAGTTGAATTTTGGTGAAAAAGTAAATGTAATAATTGGCCTTGAATTGTCTTACAGATTGGTCAGTCAAAGCATCTGGACAAATTTCCTTACACTTTCCATAATTTAGTTGGGAAAATATTCAACTCCCTCATTATGTAAAAGCAATTTTTATAATTGCGAAAATATATCTTTGGGATAAAATTTATATTCGTATAAATAGTGAGGACTAGGAGAATAAAATGCTGATAGTCAGTTTCCTAATGCGTAGAGGGAGTAAATGGGGGAAAGTTAAAAATTGAATGATTGTTCATTAATTCCTCCTTGGAATAGTCTGAAAGGTTAAATTAGATGAAAGAGAGTTATTTTGCTGTTAAGTTTTAGTCATATTTGGAATATGATTTGTAAGAATTTCATTACTTTTGTGGATGTAAGAAATGAAATGTCAAAATATCCATTGGCTACATTTTATAAAGGGTTTGCACGGATATGATTCTCAGCCTCATAAGATTGTGTCTTTACACCTTTGTAACCTTCTGTATGTTGGTTATAGGGCTGATTTATTTCGGTAAGCGAGCATTTCATTTTTTGAGTGTTACTGAAAAGGTAGATAGTGAAGTAGTAATAGTAGAGGGTTGGCTTCCATGGTATGCCCTAAAGCAAGTCCGAGATAAATACAGAGAAGGTAAAATCAAAAAAATTATTTGTGTGGGGTCGCTGAAAAGTGATCTCAAGGCCAATGTGAACAATAGCGGTAAACTGGTCTGGGACCTGTCTGATAATCCAGTTATTGTCAATAATCTTAAGGATAATATGCTCAATGTCAAAGCTAGTGGGGAGAGAATGGGAGCAGAATTCTCCAGTTTTAGTGTGCTAGTGAATGGTCATAAGATAGGGCGAAGCTTAACAAGCGAACAGGAAGAATCATATGAATTCAATCTTCCTGCAGATGTCCACAAGATAAATTATGTAGAGGTGTCCTACGGGGAGCGGAAAGAGACTCTTACAGAGGAAGGTAATGTACACGTATCATTTCTCTCCCTGGGAAATGATGAGATCATTCCTAAGGTTTTAAAATGTATTTATGAGGAGGAGAATAATACCAAGATAGAAGACATCCCCTCGTCAGTAGCCTATAATGCAGCCTTTGACCTCAAACGGTTAAAAGTACCAGACTCCGCCTTAGTGACCATACCAGCTCCATATGTGAAGAGATTCAGGACATATGTAAGCGCTTTGGCAGCAGAGGCTTGGTTAGATAGCACAGATAATAGGCCAGATAAAATAGACATCTATTCTTTAGGTGCACATTCCCGCCGGACGTATGAAGTGTACAATAAACTGATCGGAGATAAGGTGAATCTTGGAATTGTCTCTGTAAAAGTGATTCCTATTACAGATGCCCAACGGTCAGATCCTTACTGGTATAAGAAACAGAAAATCTTAAGGGGATGGACTGAGGCTTTAAAGTATCTCACCACTAAGTTCACCATGATGTGGACAGATGAGGATGATTTTAAAATCTATCTTGATAGTACCCATAAGCGAGTTATTTAATCATCATTCATTTTTTTCTCACCCATATTTTCAATAGGAAGTAAATTCCTGAGGGAACGTAAAAGATTCCTTTCTTAATAAACTGACTATGAGATTTTTAGAGGGTTTACTTTTCTATTAGTATTTCTGAAAATCTAATCTAGGTTCTTTTCGAATGAGAACTTGTTTACGCTTAGCGATAGCCGATTTTTTATGAAATTACGATCGTAGGATAAATCGAGGGTTCGTTGTTTTTGATTTTTCCACTAAAAAAAATCTAAATCTCTCCAATCGGAATCAGAATATTACCACTCATTCAGCTTTCCATAAATTCAGCATTAATTCCTTGTACTTTGGGATTGTAGTGATAGCTATTATTTAGTAATTAATATTTTCCAGGAAAGATTTAAATTTTGGTATTCTTAGTTCAGAAAAAATATTTAAAAATAATTTTGTGAATTTTGCTTTATAAGTAAAATAGGAATGTTTTTTGAATGGTTATTGTATAAAAATTACTGTCCTGGATTAATAGGTTTAAGTTCATCAGTTAGATCGTCCCACTATAATGAAGGTCAAAAAACAACGGATCATTTTTTTCTACATCCTCGTAGAGCTTCTCTTGATCAACCTATCCTTTTTTTCAGTTTCTAAAATTAAGTATGACACTTTTTTTAGGGATGGGTATTCTTTACTCCTCCTTATCTATAACCTTAGCTGGGTAGCTGTAGTCTTCATTAACGGCACCCAGGACAGGTATATGCGAGTGAATACCCTTAAAAGGATCAAAGACCAATTCTCTAGCTTACTACTATTTTTAGGGGTTTCTTCCCCATTAGTCCTACTGGTAGAGCAGGATAACTATTCCCGCACCATGATATTCGGGACATTGCTGCTGTTTTTTGCCTTAGATTTCTTGGTATTTGGAATAGCTAACAAGCTTATAAAGGATGGGAAAGGTCAAAGTTTTGGGTCTCGTCTTCTAATTCTAGGCGCCGAGAAAAATGGAAAACAGCTATTAGATTTCACCAAGAAAAATAAGCACTTAGGATATAATGTAATAGGATTTCTGGACGACCAGAAAAAAATAGGAAATAATGGCGTGAACGTCATCGGTAAAGTAGATGATTTATCTAAAGTGCTAGAGGAGAATTATGTAGATGAAATCATCATCACTCTTCCTATGTCGCAGGAGGGTAAAATAAAGACAGCTATTAAAACGGCTGATGACAAAGGGGTGAGGGTAAACCTTGTTCCTGATTTCTTAAAAGTATTTGATAAGGGGTATAGGGCTTACAACATTAATACCCTTCCCATAATAGAGACCAGAAGTATACCGTTAGATGAATTTTCTAACTTCCTTCTTAAAAAGGTCTTTGATATTTTATTCGCTACCTCAGTACTTATTTTCTTTTCTCCTATTCTGCTCCTCATAGCTATTCTCATAAAAATTGATAGCAAAGGCCCCATCTTTTACAAGCCTATCAGAAAAGGGCTTAAAGGAAATGACTTTGTCTGCTTCAAGTTCAGATCTATGTATGTAGATAATACTGACGGGGCAGGTACTAAATCTACTGTTAAAGATGATCCCAGAATCACTGGGATAGGCAAATTTATGAGGAAGTATGATATTGATGAGTTACCACAATTTATCAATGTGCTAAAGGGAGATATGAGTGTAGTAGGCCCCAGACCGCACAGAGTAAACTTAAATGATGAGCTGTCTAAGGTGGTTAACAGATACATGATCCGTCATTATGTGAAGCCGGGTCTGACGGGTTGGGCACAGGTGAATGGATGGAGAGGCCCTACAGTTACGGAAGAGCAAAAGACGCAACGGATCAAGCATGACCTTTGGTACATAGAAAACTGGAGCTTTTGGCTAGATATTAAATGTATATTCCTTACCGTTTTCGGGAGAAAAACCAGAGTAAACGCTTTCTAAACAAGACTAACTATTTATCAGAATAATTCGCATCGCCGCTTTTGTGGCGATGCTTTTTTTATAGCTTCTGAATGAGTTCTTCTGCCAACCCAAAGGAGTGCGTCATCCCGGCGCCACCCACTCCTGTTACTAGTGTATTTTTAGGCGAAACGTATTTAATGAAATCTATGCCGTGCGGATTCTTGGCGTATACCCCATACCATCTTTCCATGATGCGCATATCTGGCCCCTGAAAAAAGGTCCTAAGGTAGTCCATGATGTAGGTGTTTACCTCCTCTCTAATGAAAGGATCAAAGCTCTTGGCATACTCATGAGAATCACCTAACACAAGCTCTCCCTTGCCGTTTTGGGAAACCATTACATGTATGCCCCAGTCAAAAAACTGAGGGCTTTCTTCCTGTATCCTTGCTTTAAGAGCTGGAAGGCTAGGACAATCAGCAAAGGAAGCATAATGTGCCAAGGTAAGCCCTGCACATAAAGAAGCACCTACCCTCCATCCACCAGCCTGGGGAAAGGTCCTTAGCATTTGGAGCTTGGACTTAATGAGGGCAGACCCTAGGAATACCTGAGGATACAGAGTTTCAAAATCAGACCCGCAACAAATAAAGGCTTGATCAAACATCCACTCTTCTCCATTAGTAGCCAGCCTCCCGTCTTCCATATGCTGGACAGGATGATCAAAGAGGACTTGGCAGTTAGCTTGATGCTGAAGCCAGCTTGCCAGCTTTTGGGGGACCTCTCTGGGATCTACTATCATCTCCGTTTCACTCCTGAGTGCTCCCTTAAGCCCTCTGGGATTAATGCCTTGATAGGTTTGAAGCACCTCATCTGGAGAACAAAGACTTACCTGAAACCTTTTATCGCTAGCCCCTTCCTGAAACTCTTGAAGGATATGCCATTCATCCTCATGATAGGCAAGATGGAGAGAGCCATTTTCTATTCTCCAGAACCCACATGTATCAGAAGCTTCCCGCCAAAGTTCTCTACTTCTAAGCGCACGCCTTAAGCCTTTTCCGGCTGCCTGCCCTATGGGCCATATCATACCAAAATTCCGGATGGAGGCACCCACAGCTTGGCTGTTTCTTTCAAAAACAGTTACCCCCAGGCCCTTGCGGGCAGCCATGTAGGCTAGGGTGAGCCCCACTATACCTCCTCCAATAATGGCTATTTCTGTGTGTTTAGAATGAGCTGGCATGTAGCTATTGAATATTTATTTCTATGAATGACCTTTTACCAAGTATACCTTTTTTCTTTGGGAAAATACTTGATACAGATGAGCTTATTGTTACCTATTTCAGAATGAATCTTCTCTTCCTGACTGAGTAAGCCAAAAGTTTCTTAGCTTACTTATTCAAAGACTCCAGAACCCTATGGTAAATGTAAAAGAACGGCTGGAAAAAGCCTCCCCCTTTTGGTTCACCCTATTTACTGTATTTGCTGCTTTTGGGACCTACTTCTGTATGTATTCCCTTCGGAAGCCCTTTACGGTAGCCACTTTTGAAGATATGACCTTCATGGGGGTAGACTATAAAATATGGCTTATCACCATTCAGGTGCTGGGATATATGCTGTCCAAGTTCATAGGGATTAAAGTTATCTCGGAAATGAAGGCTTCATGGCGGGTTTTCTGGATGCTCATATTAGCAGGGGTTGCTGGACTTTCCCTACTCCTATTTGCTATCACGCCCGCTCCCTATAATATTATTTGGATGTTCTTTAATGGTCTTCCGTTGGGGATGATCTGGGGGCTAGTATTTGGCTATCTGGAAGGAAGAAAGAATACAGAGATCCTGGGGGCAGGTCTTTGTGTCAGTTTCATTGTTTCCTCTGGGGTGGTGAAATCCGTAGGGAAGTATGTCATGCTCCACTGGGGCGTTACGGAGTTTTGGATGCCCTTTGTTACAGCCATGATCTTTATTATTCCACTTGTGGTGTCAGTATGGATGCTCAGCCAGATCCCCCCGCCTACAGCCGAGGATGAGCGCCTGCGTACCAAGAGACGGCCTATGAACCGGGCAGAGCGGATTTCATTTATAAAGGAGTTTGGGCTAGGACTAGTCTTGCTGATTACAGTCTATGTACTTCTGACCGCTTTTAGAGATTTCAGAGATAACTTTGCTGCTGAAATATGGCAAACCCTGGGGTATGGGGATTCTCCTTCCATCTTTACTGCTACAGAAGTACCTGTGTCATTAGGCGTATTATTAGTGATAGGGCTGACGGTTCTCATTAAGGATAATATGCGAGCCTTGATTATTAACCACCTCATTATCCTAGTAGGCTTAGTGATGGTAGCTGTTAGCACCTTTGCTTTCCAGCAGGGATGGATAGGAGCACCACTGTGGATGATTTTAGAGGGGTTAGGCCTCTACCTGGGCTACGTACTTTACAATAGTGTATTTTTTGAAAGAATTATCGCTGCTTTCAAATATGTGAGTAATGTCGGCTTTCTGATCTATTTGGCAGATTCTTTCGGATATATGGGAAGTGTAGGGGTTCTCTTATATAAAAACTTTGGGCAGGCGGAACTGAGCTGGCTCTCTTTCTTTGAGATTTCCAGCTATGTGATGGCAGGAGTGGGAATCTTATTTACTACAGCTTCCCTGGTCTATTTCTATTTCAAAGAAAAGAATTGGACGTTAACCCAGGAAGCTGTGGAAACCGCCTAAAAAATGGGCTGAAATCCATAGGACCACAGGGAACCCATAGGATCCGTAGCATAACCTTGTCTAAATTATCCCAAAAGATATAATCTGTATATTCACCCTAAAGAGACAATACACCTTTTAATACAGGACTTACAAACCCGAACTACTATGAACAAATCATTAATAGGCTATTTTCTGATCTTGTTAAGTATGAGTATTATAGCTTGTGAGCCACCTTCTCCCGGAGGTAGTTCTTCTTCGGAAGAGAAATATGCCATCATCCCCCTACCTTCTTCTCTAACGCCCCAAAGAGGGGAATTTTCTATAGGCGAAGGCACAGTAATAAGTGTAGCAGAAGACGCTATGGATGCCTTGCCTACAGCGGATATGTTGGCAGGCTTGGTTGAGCAGCAGACTTCCATGAAATTGGCAGTGGAAAAAGGAGGAAGTGCTGGAAGTGGAAAGATTCATTTTGCTATGAATGAATCTTTAGGATCAGATGAAGCCTATACCCTAAGCGTGAGTAGCTCCCAAATAAATATTTCCGCTAAAGGAGCAGCAGGCTTCTTTTATGCTATGCAGAGTTTACGCCAGCTATTTCCAGTGGCTTTTGAAGCGGGAGGAATATCTGCTTTAGCTGTACCCGCTGTAGAGATTGAAGATGCGCCCAGGTATGTGTATAGAGGCATGATGCTGGATGTAGGAAGGCACTTCTTCCCAGTAGCGTTTGTCAAAAAATATATTGACCTGATAGCCTTTCATAAAATGAATCGCTTTCATTGGCACCTGACAGAAGATCAGGGGTGGAGGGTTGAGGTCAAAAAGTATCCTAAGTTAGCAGAAATAGCTGCATACAGAGATGAGTCCCTAATAGGCCACTATAGGGACCAACCCTGGCAATTTGATGGGGAAAAGTACGGGGGATATTATACCCAGGAAGAAATGCGGGAAGTGGTAGCTTACGCAGCAGAAAGACATATTACCGTTATTCCTGAGATAGAAATGCCCGGACATTCTATGGCCGCCTTGGCCGCCTACCCGGAATTAGGCTGCCTGGATGGACCTTATGAAGTAGCTAAATTATGGGGGATACATGATGATATTTATTGTCCTAAAGAGGAAACCTTTGCCTTTCTGGAGAATGTCCTATTGGAGGTTATGGATATTTTTCCTTCGACCTATATTCACATTGGAGGTGATGAGGCCCCTAAAACCCAGTGGGAAGAGAGTGCCGTAGCCCAGGAAGTAATTAAGCGGGAAGGCTTGAAGGATGAGCATGAGCTACAATCCTACTTTATCCAGAGAATGGAAAAATTCCTGAATAGCCATGGAAGATCTATTATTGGCTGGGATGAGATTTTGGAAGGTGGCCTGGCTCCTAATGCTACTGTGATGTCCTGGAGAGGAATGGAAGGAGGAATAGAAGCTGCTAAACAGGGGCATGATGTCATTATGACACCTACCTCACATGTATACCTGGACTATTATCAGGCAGACCCTGATCATGAGCCGTTGGCTATAGGCGGAAATCTACCTATAGAGAAAGTTTATAGCCTGGAACCTACGCCTGAAGAATTAACGGAAGAAGAGGCTAAGCATATACTAGGTACGCAGGGAAATCTCTGGACAGAGTATATCCCTACGCCTGAAAAGGCTGAATATATGACTTACCCACGTGCCTCTGCTTTAGCAGAAGTAGCTTGGTCCCCCAAGGACAAGAGAGATTTTGATGGATTCAGCAGGCGTCTGGGAGTTCACCTGGAAAGACTCTCTAATATGGGTGTGAATGTAGCTAAGCATTTTTTTGAAGTACAAGCCACCAGTATGCCAGATGAGTCTTCTCGTTCATTAGATATCAGCCTGAAAACCATGAGTGATAAAACGACCATCAAGTACACCACGGATGGTAGTGACCCTGCTGAGAATGGAGCTGTATATTCTTCCCCTTTCTCTCTAAAGGAAACCGGGACGGTAAAAGCCGTAGCCATGGTAGACGGAGAAGCCCAGGGTAACACGAAATCTTTTTCTTATGTGGTACATAAAGCTACGGGGATACAGCCTGAGCTCGTTACGCAGCCTGATGATAAGTATTTTGCCGGCCCTAATGTACTAACCAATGGGGTAAAGGGAAATATGATCTTTAATGATCTGTGGTATGGGTATTCTGGGGAGGACGCAGAAATAGTGATAGACCTTGGGAAAACGGAGTCTGTATCAGAAATATCAGCAAGCTTTCTCCACACTACTTATGCATGGATTTTTCAGCCGCAGGAGGTTTCTTTTTCCCTCTCTAAAGATGGGGAATCATTTGAGGAAGTGACCTTAGCTTCAGATCCAGTCTCAAGGGAGAATGAAGAAAATATGGTTAGTATTTATCGGGTAGCGTCCAGTCTGCCTGAATCTAAAGAGGCTCGGTATGTGAAAGTTATGGCTAAAAATGCACCCATTCCTTCCTGGCATGGCGGAGCGGGAAAAGATGCTTGGCTATTTATAGATGAGGTAGAGGTTAAATGATAACCGAAGAAAATAGATTACGTAACACAGATTAGATATGTATTTCATTAATTGGTAGTAAGTCAATTAATATTCATACAGTATTCATGATAACTCCACCTATTTAACAGATTCAACCCATGGGAATACTAGACAACATGAAAAAATTCTTCGGCAAGGCTGCTGAAGTTGCTGAAGAGACAGTAGAAAAGGCTTCCGAGGAGGCAGGAAAACTAGCTGAAAAAGCGCAGGAAGTGGCTGGAGAAGCCATGAAAAATTCAGAAGGACTCCTAGGAGAAATTAAAGAAGAAGGAGCTGAGTTTTTTGAGAAAGCCAAAGAAGTAGGACAGATAGCCATGGATAAGGGAAATGAGTTTATAGAAGAGGCTACTAAAGTAGCAGGTGATGTGGCTAGTAAAGCAGGTTCCACCATAGATGCAGCGGTAGAAAAAACATCAGAAGTAGCTAAAGACGTAACAGAAACAGTTAAGGATAAAGCAGGAGAAGCTAAAGAAGCTGGAAAAGCAGCTATGGAAAAAGGAGGGGAACTCATGGATGAAGCAGCCAAGAAAGCTGCGGAAGCAAAAGATGCTGCTACAGGAGCTATGAAAGACGTAGCAGAAACAGTTAAAGATAAGGCAGAAGAAGCGAAAGAGGCTGGAAAAGAAGCTATGGAAAAAGGAAGTGAACTCATGGATGAAGCAGCCAAGAAAGCTACTGAAGCAAAAGATGCTGCTACAGGAGCGGTAAAAGAGGTGGCTGATAAAGTAGCCTCAAAAGCAGAGTCAGTAAAAGATGCTGCCACTGATGCTGCAGAAGAGGCCAAGGATGCCACTGAGGATATAGCTGATGCAGCAGAAGACGCCATAGACGGAGAGGATAAGAAATAACGCCTTTTCAAATAGACAAAACCTGAGCCTGGAATGATCCGGGCTCTTTTTATTCTCCCCTACCTACAATTACCATGAATATTCTCACATCCACTATTTTTCTCGTTTTAGTAGGCGTAGGCTCCTCTACACTTGCGCAAGGCGATAAGCTATATTTTGGGCTGGAAGCGCCCACCTCTGAACCAGTAGTATTCGCTCCTGATCTCATTTCTCTACCTGACAGAAATGAGTTTGGCTCTACCTTCTCTAAAGATGGGAAGGAATTTTACTTTGCCGTAGACTTTGATGGGAGAAATGAAATCTATTTTTCTGAGTTGATAGCAGGAGAATGGACTAAGCCTATGGTCATCCTTAAGCATGAGGCCTACGGCTATAATGATCCCATGCTAGATCCAGATGAGAATCGGCTGTACTTTATCTCTAACCAACCTCTATCTGGTAGTGGAAAAGAGAAAGACATAGATATCTGGTATGTGGAAAGACAGGGGGAAAGCTGGTCTGACCCCGTGAACGCTGGTCCTACTATCAACAGTGAAAAGAATGAGTATTATATCAGCTTTGCAGCAGATGGTTCTATGTACTTTGCTTCTAATATTCTGACCTCTGAGGAGCGGTATTGGGATTATGAGATTTACCGGTCTCAGTTGAAAGCGGGAGCTTTCCAGAAAGCAGAAATACTACCGGAAGAAATCAATACAGGCAGATATGAGGCGGATGTATATGTAGCTCCAGATGAATCCTACCTTATCTATTGTGCTGCTAGAGCTGACAGTTACGGGAAAGGGGATCTCTACATAAATTTCAAGGATGAGGAGGGAAACTGGCTTCCTTCCCAGCACATAGGTGCCCCCGTGAGCACAGAATCACATGATCTCTGTCCTTTTGTAACAGCAGACGGGAAGTATCTTTTCTACACCAGTAGCCAGGATATTTATTGGGTCAGTACGGAAGTGTTAGAGCAGTATAGGCCAGAAAAATAAATCCCATGTTTTATAGAAACAAAGTCCTAGCGTACAATACGCATAGAAGTATCCTATTTATTTGTTTCCTATCATTCTCCTCGGCTTTACCTGCCCAAATTCTCCCCTCAGAATGGATAGGGAAATGGGAAGGTACCGTAGATATCTGGTCCTATAATGAAAAGACCTACTCCTTTCCTATGTCCCTGGATGTACAGCAAGGTGATTCTGCCTTACGCTTTACCATCAACTATATGGGAGATCCTGAGAAACCAGATATCAGGAAGTATCAACTGATCATGGTGGATTCCGCAAAATTTCACCTGGCCATAGATGAGCAGAATAGTATTTTGCTAGACTCCTATTATAACGGAGGATGCCTTTATAATAGATTTGCGGTGGAGCTGACGGATATACAGATGAGAATTTGCCTGGAAGGGGAGAGTATGTCCTACGAACTCATTTCTACTGCTAATGAAGCTGTCAGAACCAGTGGAGGAGAAATCATGGAAAATGATACTATACCGGATGTGTTCAGCTACGAGGTCATGCAGGTGATGAAGGCCAAGCTAGCGAAGTGAGGCTTAGCTGAACACCTTACTCAGGTCTACCTCCAAGCCTGGGAATAAGTCTGTAGTAAGTATGTCTTGGTCTGTAAAGGGCTGTTTTCCAATGAACACTCCCTCTTCATTTCTGACATATTTAATCAAGCTTGGATCAGCGGAATGGACTATCCAATACTCTTTCACTCCAGCTTCTTCATATAAAGAAAACTTGTCCTTCATTTCTTTTCGGCTGTTGCCAGGAGAAAGAACTTCTACCACCAGGTCAGGTGCACCATTACAGCCCTGAATATCCAATTTGCTTTCATCACAAATCACACAAATATCTGGCTGAACTACAGTATCTGAGTCTTTTTTACTGGAAGGAAGCCTGACATCAAAAGGAGCCACAAATGAACGACAAGGATGTTCAATTAGAAAATGCCCAATGAATGCTTGAAGCCCACTTACAATTTTTTGATGTTGCACATTAGGCGCAGGGGGCATGAGAGCTATTTTCCCTTTGAGTAATTCAAGTCGTTCTTTTATATCCCATGTCAGGTAATCTCCATAAGTGTAAAGAGCATTCATATCCAATTGAGAAAGCTTAGTTACTGACATAACTTTTCTGTTTGAAACAATTTAATAAAAACAGGAAGCAGGAGAAAAGATTTTCCTTTCATACATGACTCACTGTTTAATTTAGGCCATTTGTACTAACGGAAACCCATAAAATCGTTCTATCTTCGTAGCTGATTTAACGCCATTACATGGGGGTACTGAAAAAACTTGCTGGGCAAACAGTCATTTATGGCTTGAGTACCATCATTTCCCGCCTGCTCAATCTCTTCTTCACGCCCTTCTACACAGATGTCTTCCCCAAAGGCGTCTATGGGATTTACACCAATCTCTATGCGAATATGGCTTTCGCCAATGTGATCCTCACATTTGGGATGGAGACCACCTTCTTTCGCTTTCTTCAGGATAATAAGGATGTGAAAAAGGTCTATAATCAAGCCTTCTTCTGGATTCTGCTATTAGTAGGAGGATTCTTTCTGATTGGGTTAGGGTTAAATGAACAGATAGCTACTTTCCTGGGATATACAGGAGAAGGTAATTTGATCCTTCTTCTCATGGGAATCATTGGATTAGATGCCCTATCAGCCTTGCCGCTAGCCAAGCTTAGGTATGAGGAAAAGGTATTGCGCTTTGCAGCCATCAATGTTACCAATGTCATTATTACCATCATCCTGAACATCATTTTTATCTATTTTCTCGAGTTGGGAATTAATTATGTGTTTGTAGCTAATTTGATTGCTTCAGCTGCAAGATTTTTGATGGCGCTGTGGGGAAATCTTCCTACCTCCCTGAGACCTGAATTGGCTTTACTCCGAGAGATGATAGATTATGCTTTTTTTATGATGATTGCTGGGCTAGCAGGAATTATGAACGAAACCTTAGATCGGGCATATATGCCCAGGTGGTGGGGGGAAGAAGCTAAGGACTTCCAGGGAGAATTATTAACAGGGACAGAAATGGTGGGTGTATATGGTGCCAGCTATAAGGTGGCCGGACTGATTTACTTAGCCACTCAGGCATTCCGCTACGCTGTAGAACCTTTCTTTTTTAAGCAGGCAGGTGAGAAAAACTCCCCTCAAACCTTTGCCAGAATCTTCCACTATTTCATCATAGCTTCCCTGACGGGATTCCTTCTGGTAGGCAGCTTCCGATTTGAGATCGTCTCCTTTAACTTCTTTGGGATTCCTAATGCACTAGGCATGGGGACCAAGACTTTTGTGAATGAAGCATATTGGTCAGGCATAATCGTCATACCAGTGTTACTGTTGGCATATGTCTTCAATGGGGCGTATATTAATATGTCCATCTGGTTTAAGATCACCAAACAAACCAGGATGGCTATTTGGTTCACTGGTACCGGAGCCCTCATCACTATCCTTATCAACTACTTCGGAATCCCTGTGTATGGGTATATGGCCAGTGCATGGGCCACCCTGATTTGCTATGTGGTTATGAGCATTATGGTGTATGTTATTGGACAAAAACATTACCCCATTCCTTATAAAATTGGGAGATTGATTGTATACCTTGGAGTGGTGCTTATAGGATTTGTAGTGAATGAGCAATTGGGGAGTATGCTTTCGAGCTGGGGAATGGTCATTGTGAAAGGGCTGGTAGTGCTAGCTTCACTGGGGATTATATTCTTAATGGAGTACTTCTATCCTTTATTTTCCCAAAAGAATGAATCTACATGATGGGATTAGCAGAGATTAATATATTATTTGGTAGCTGAACTTAAGCAAATAAAGTCATGAAAGAGCTTGTAATTGATCATCAGCAACTTAGGTCTATCCACGCTTTTAAAAATCTGACTGATGAAGCCCTGGAATGGTTGGCTTCCAAGGGATATTGCCGTGAGTTAGAAGTAGATGATTTGCTTTTCAAGACGGGAGAGGAGGCAGTGAATATGTTTGGGTTGATCTCTGGGAAGGTGCAGGTGATGGCAGACATAGATGGCAAAGGAGTAGAAAGACCCGTATTTGTCATCACAGCAGGAGATATAAATGGAATCCTTCCCTATTCAAGACTGAAGAATTCTACCGCCACGGCCCTCATGGTGAAATCCGGGCTGGTATTCTTCCTACATAAAGAACATTTCAGAGACCTCTCTTATGAGCATCCTGAGGTGACCCAGGTATTGGTGGAGATTATGTTGGACAGGGTAAGAATAGCTTCCAGGGCTCAGAATCAACAGACTAAATTGGCTGCCTTAGGAAAACTTTCTGCAGGCCTGGCACATGAACTGAATAATCCCGCCTCTGCCATCAAAAGAACTTCTCAGGACTTATATGGGAAACTGGCTGGCTTACCCATCATGGTTCAGAAAATGCTGGATAATCCTCCAAGTGCAGAGGAGATGCAGATCATGATGACCTTTCTTGCAAGTAAAAAAGCAGAACACCAGAGCATGAGCATGACACTCATGGAAAGAAATAGCCTGGAAGATGAATTGGTAGATTGGCTGGAGGAGGTAGATGTGGAGAATCCTTATGAGGCAGCAGAATCCTTCCTGGAAATGGGGATCAGGGCAGAAGAGCTGGATGAAATACGTGATCAGTTACCGGAAGAAAAACTGAAGGGAATGCTGGACTGGTTGGACCACATGATGGGTTCCAAGAGGTTAGTAAAGGATATACAGGAGGCTTCCGGGAGAATAGCAGATTTAGTGGGGACCATAAAGTCTTATTCTCATATGGACAGGTCCAAAGCTATGCAGTCAGTGGAGGTGGAAGAGGGCTTGAAAAGTACCCTGGGGATTCTTGCGCATAAGTTCAAGAAAAAACAGATTGAAGTAGATATCCATCTGGCAGATAACCTGCCACCCATTAACGCTTTTCCTGGAGAACTCAATCAGGTCTGGACAAACATCATTGACAATGCCATTGATGCCATGGACCCTGGAGGGAGATTATTAGTGGAGACCAAGAAAGTGAGAGAGTTTGTCCAGATTAGCATAGTAGATAATGGCCCAGGTATTCCGGAAGAGATTGTAACCCGAATTTTTGAGCCTTTCTTTACCACTAAAAAACAAGGAAGTGGGACAGGCATGGGGCTAGACATTGTAAAAAGAATAGTAGATAACCATAACGGAGATATTCAGGTACATTCAGAGCCAGGAAGAACAGAATTTTTAGCTTGCTTTCCGGCTATTAATGCTTAACAGGCAATTTGACCCCTACATATGAAGACGCCACATATTTTTATCGTTGATGATGACCCGCAGGTATTGAAAGCCATTACCAGAGATGTGCGGAAAAAGTATAGAAAAGAATTTAAAGTGCTTTCCACAAACTCGGCCAATGAGGCACTGGAAGCACTGGAGGAACTCAAAAAAAAGTCAGAGGTAATAGCGCTCTTTCTATCTGATCAGAGAATGCCGGAAATGTTGGGGGTAGAATTCTTGGCTAAAGCTAAGAAGCTATACCCAAAGGCTAAGTCCACCCTTCTTACAGCCTATTCGGATACAGAGGCAGCTATCAAGGCTATTAATGATGTCCAGTTGGACTACTATTTCATGAAGCCATGGGACCCACCGGAGGAAAAGCTGTATCCGGTCATAGATGATTTGCTGGAAGAATGGCAGTCATCTTATAAGCCGGACTTTGCTGGTATTAGAATAGTGGGCTATCAGTGGTCCCCGATTTCTCATACTATAAAAGACTTTCTGAGTGGGAACCTGATTCCGTATAGATTCCTCGATATCGAATCAGATGAGCGGGCCAGGGAGGTGGTAGATCTTCACAATATTCCCCATAAAGAACTACCATTGGTGGTTTTTGAGGATGGCAGTATGTTAACCCATCCAACTGTAAGCGAATTGGGAGAAAAAGTGGGTCTTCCCAGTCATGCTAGCGAACCTATGTATGACGTAGTGATTATAGGGGCAGGACCTTCAGGTTTGGCTGCTGGCGTATATGGTGGATCAGAAGGACTAAATACCCTTGTGGTAGAAAGGAGAGCACCTGGAGGGCAGGCGGGAACCAGTTCCAGAATAGAGAACTATTTGGGTTTCCCTAAAGGCCTTAGTGGAGCTGAACTTACCAGAAGGGCCACTTCTCAGGCTTCCAGGCTGGGAGCAGAGTTTTTGTCCCCAAGAGAAGTAACAGGTATCACCCTTCAGGATCAGTATAAAATTGTGAGCCTAAAGGATGGAAGTGAGATCAGGGCTAAAGCTTTGATTGTAACTACAGGAGTAGACTATAGGAGATTAGAGGCTGATGGAATTCATGACTTTACCGGTGCAGGTGTGTACTATGGTGCGGCCACTACGGAAGCTGCTGCCTGTAAGAATGCAGATGTATACATAGTAGGAGGAGGGAACTCTGCCGGCCAGGGAGCCATGTACCTGTCTAACTTTGCGAGGCATGTGTACATCCTGATCAGGAAGCCTGATTTGACGTCAAGTATGTCCCATTATCTCATAGAGCAAATAAACGGAACAGAGAATATCACTGTCTTAGGACGTTCTCAAGTGAAGAAAGCCAGGGGAGGCGAGCAACTTACCCACCTGACCCTGGAAGATATGACCAATGGAGAACACAGAGAAGTTGATGCTAAAGCCTTATTCATCTTCATCGGGGCTAAGCCTTATACGGAGTGGATGGGCGAAAATATCATTAAAAATGATAGAGGATTCATAGAAACAGGCCGTTCGCTCTTCAACTATTATGAGTTCCATAAGAACTGGAAGAAAGATCGAGAGCCCTTTATGTTGGAAACCTCCATACCTGGGATTTTTGCGGCAGGAGATGTAAGGGCTGGAGCCATGAACCGGGTAGCCTCGGCAGTAGGAGAAGGCGCTATGGCGATCAGCTTTGTCCATAAATATTTGGCCGAAGAATAACATGTATTTCTACCCAACCTA